>NZ_FSRG01000004.1:0-300000 GCF_900129975.1 Halodesulfovibrio marinisediminis DSM 17456 | reverse complement strand
CCGCAGCTACCGTACATGACTTTTTCAACCTGATGGCAGTTGCAATCTTCTTGCCGCTTGAAATGTTTACTGGCTTCCTTGAAAAGTCCAGTTATGCAATCGCCTCTATGCTTGCAGGCGGAAGCTCTATGAGCATGAAAGGCATGAACTTCATCAAGCCTATTACCAAGCCAATTATCGGGCAGCTTAAAGGTATGCTTGGCGTATTCTCCCCTGAAGTTCAGGGGGTTATTCTTGCTCTACTTGGGGTCGGTCTTATTTTCTGCGCTATCACAATGATGGGCAAGCTACTCAAAAAGCTCATGGTAGGCCGCGCTAAAAACATGCTGCACGCGGCAATTGGTCGCGGACCGATTGCTGGCATCACTTCCGGTATGATTGTTACTGTTCTTGTTCAATCTTCTTCTACCACAACCAGTCTTATGATTCCGCTTGTAGGCTCCGGCATCTTTAGCATGCGTCAAATTTACCCGTTCACTCTCGGAAGCAACATCGGCACTTGTATTACTGCCCTTCTTGCTGCAACTGCTGTAATTGGTGGCAACAGCATGTTTGCCCTACAAATTGCCTTTGTTCATCTGCTCTTTAACATTGCCGGCGTGCTGGTTATCTTCTGCCTTCCATTCATGCGTGAAATCCCACCACGCTGTGCTGAATGGCTTGCTGACTACGCAGGACGCAAAAAGCGCTATGCAGCTTGTTATGTTCTAGGTGTATTCTTCTTACTCCCTGCTACATTCATCATGCTTGCACAGTAGGTAATACACCTCCTGCTAACAACTTAGATAGAAAACAATGCCAGAAGCACTCTCTAGCATTTAACTATCTAAGTTATATTTCGATGTGTTAGACAAATTGCCGCAAAGAATTTTTCATTAAAATTCCTTGCGGCAATTTTTTTTATTAATTTGTTCTTCCCAAATGAAAAGGATAGCTTTACAGTCACGCTGAAACCGTTTACAAAGTTAATTCAGATGTACTCTACTAAATTACTCGACATCCCGAGAGTAGAGAGTGTTCGCTACCCTTGCGTAGTGTAACCGCTTCCGGAAAATGACTGATGGAAGATGGTACCCCCGTACTAGCTTCTATCGCAGTTTGCCGGATGAATCTGACATATACATCATCTGGCATAAGTCGTTCTTTTTAACGGCTTAGCGCTGCGTGTTGCACATTCTTCGGTAGCATTCAATGGGCGAAATGCTGCCGAAGCTCCTCAAAAGAGTCCGGGGTTCAGCCGATGGTTACTAGTTCTGAACTCCGGACTCTTTTGCGTTCAAATTCTGAATTCCACAACTGTGTAAAGTAAAAGGTCGATTCTAACCACTGGCAAGTCCACATAGCGGGGCTGCCGGAAAACAGAATCGACCTTTTCGTTATTTATAAAAAGAGTGAAGTGTTATGACCTTGCATGAACTACAAGTACATTACACGGTGCCTGCTTAAGCACACGCGTTGTTACGCTGCCAAGCAAGATAGACGCAAGGGGGTTGGTTCCACGTGGAGCCATAACAATCAAATCCACTTTTTCCCTTTCCGCCATGCGTGGAATCTCTTCACTCGGTGAACTATCAATAACATGTTCAAGATAATGAGCCCCTGCTTCTTCCATCATCTCACGCACGGGTGCTAATACCTGGTTTGCAATTTCTAAAGACTCCTTGGAAAAGTCTTTAAACTGCTTCAAATTTTGGAAGGTCTCGCTGCAATAGAGCAATATTATTTCTGCGCTGAATTCTTTTGACAGATAAATAGCTTCTGCAGCAGCATTGAGAGAATAATCCGACCCATCTACCGGTAACAAAATCTTCTTTATTTCCATATATTACTCCCATGTAACAGCAGAGTTTATGCGAAAATCCTGTATCGATACCACTACATTTTTATACAAAGAATAAAAAAACATACTTTTCTCTTCAGCTTCAAAGAACAGTACGTTCTTTTATAGCTATGCATCGATAAGGAACGGTTTTTGTAAGATATTTCCAAGCATAACTTGCTAACCAATCTGTAGCAATTGGATAATAAAGATATAATGAATAGATATAAAAAAAGACTAATTCTCAGCAGAATAAGAGAATTAGTCTTTTTGGGTAGGAAAACCAATGGATTCCTGGGTAGGGATGTACTGAATAGACCCATGTACTCTGTGGCGTAATTAAGTAAGCATGGGAGATGCGTTCATACAGTACGTGCTCATGTAAATTTATTACTTACTATAAGCTATAACAACATTTGTAGATAACTTCTGCTCTTAAGTAAATAAAATGAAAAATATCACAAGAAAAAAAGCGTGCACAACACTTTTTTGCAGTAACTTTTTCAAAAAAACGAAAAGCAATATCTAACATGCATATTACAGCATAAAAAAACCTGCTTTAACTTACAGTTAAAGCAGGTTTTTTGTCTTTCAGGATATAAGAGCTATTGCCGAGTTTTCCGAACACATTTACGGAACAGGTGTGTCCGGAAAACACAGCATTAACGCATATAGGTCACGCGTTATGCGAGGAAGCTGCATCATACCTAAGCGGTACGAGTAAGCAACTTAATAAATTTTATATAGTCCATAAGTTTTTTTTGATTCATTACAAGAGCAGCCACATGCTTCATGATCAATCATTATTTCCATTTTTAATAATAAAAACCTCTTCTTTTTCTATAAGATACACAGAAAATTGCATAAACTTATGAACGGTAACTTCAATTATGCCCGAATATAACTGAGTCTCGGCCACTTTTATTACCGTTTTAAAACATGTATTATGCTCATCGATTAAAAAAATTACCGCGAGGAACATATGACTGCATCGAAACGAAACGTATATCTTAAAACAATCCCGCTGACTGAAGCTGTGGCTAAAACGCAAGCTGCGCTCGACAGAGAAATGCTTTTACGAAGTGAAATTGTGCCGACACACGAAGCTGCCGGACGCGTCTTGTCTGAAGCAGTATTTGCAGAATATTCCTCGCCGACATTTCATAGCGCAGCAATGGACGGAATTGCTGTAACTGCCAAAGAGACCTTCACCGCCCGTGAAGGGGCACCATTACGCCTTACAAAAGACGAATCATACGAGCCTGTGAACACAGGTAACCCACTTCCGGAAGGACGTGACGCCGTCATTATGATCGAAAACGTCATCTCTGTTGATGAAAACACCGTTGAGATCGAAACTCCGGCTTTTCCGTGGCAGCATGTGCGCCGCATCGGGGAAGATATTGTTGCAACGGAGCTGCTTTTTCCGCAAAACCAACAGATTTCACCGTACGATATCGGCGCGTTATTGAGCGCTGGGATCTGGGAAGTACGTGTATGGGAAAAAGTACACGTATGCATCATCCCGACTGGTGATGAGGTACTTGATTTTGAAAAACGTCCAGAGCCTAAACCGGGTCAAGTAATCGAGAGCAATTCGCAGGTGCTTGGTGCCATGGCACGCAATCTTGACTGCATTGTAGATCGCATTCCGCCTGTACCAGACGTGCCTGAACTGCTGGAAAAAACTGTCGCAGAAAAACTTAACGACCCATACCATCTCGTCATTATCTGTGCGGGTTCATCTGCTGGCTCTAAGGACTTCACCCGTGCGACTATCGCCAAACTTGGTGAAGTAGTTGTTCATGGCGTCGCCGCAATGCCGGGCAAGCCATCTCTGCTGGGTGTCTGCAAAGGCAAGCTCGTTGCCGGCGCACCGGGCTACCCTGTAAGTGCTGTTGTATGTTTTGAAGAACTGCTTACTCCACTCATTTCATGGATCAGCCGCAAGCCGGTTCCTGCCAGACCTGTGGTTGACGCAGAGCTTACCCGAAAGGTCCCTTCAAAGCTTGGTGTTGAGGAATTCCTGCGCCTTTCTGTGGGTAAAGTTGGGGACAAGTATGTAGCTACTCCGCTCGCACGCGGTGCCGGTTGCATCACTACAATGTCCCGGGCTCAGGGTGTAGGCCGCATTCCTGCCCAAGCTGAAGGCATTGATCAGAACTCCATTGTACATACGGAACTTCTCGTAGAAGAAAAGCGCCTCGATGAAGTGCTTGTTACCGTAGGTAGTCATGACAACACTCTTGATATTTTGTCTGACGAACTTATGGGGCTGGACACACCAATGCGCCTTGCTTCCAGCCACGTTGGTTCCATGGGCGGTATTCTTGCCATTAAAAATGGTTCCTGCCACTTGGCAGGTGCACATCTGTTTGATCCGGAAACCAATGACTACAACTTCCCGTTCATTAAAAAGTACCTTCCGGATACTGACATTACCCTCGTAAACCTTGCTATTCGCCATCAGGGATTCATTGTCCCTAAAGGAAACCCGAAAAACATTCAGTCTATTAAAGACATTGCAGACGGTTCCATCCGTTTCCTCAACAGACAGCGCGGCGCTGGAACTCGTATTCTTTTTGATTATCATCTGAAAGAAGCCAATATTTCTCCTGCATCTGTGACCGGGTATGATAAAGAAGAGTTTACGCACATGGCAGTAGCCGTGAACGTGCTTACTGGTGCTGTTGATACCGGACTTGGTATCTTTGCAGCTGCCAAAGCGCTTGATCTGGATTTTGTACCGCTTGCACGCGAACGATACGACCTCATTATCCCGACTGCATACTTAGAAACTCCGCAGGTACAAGCAGTTCTTAATTTGCTACAATCTCCAACATTCAAAGCACGTATTGAAGCACTAGGCGGATACGAGACTTCTTTGACAGGAACTATTATGGAGCCGGGAATCGGCCTTGGAGAATAATGTGAAGTTTTTTAGTCCAGCATTTGCCAACACAGATAAAATTCCAGCAAAATATACCTGCGATGGCGAAGATATTTCGCCGCCTTTGGAGTGGTCAGACATTCCGGTTGGAACCCAAAGCCTTGCAATCATCTGTGATGACCCAGATGCTCCCGTTGGCGTTTGGGATCATTGGCTGATTTTCAATATCAATCCAAACCTCACCGGACTGGATGAAAATACACCAAAACAGTTTGATCCGTTCAAAGGAGTTGGGCACGGTCTCAACAGTTGGAAAAATGCTTACTACGGTGGCCCTTGTCCACCGTCAGGTCAGCACCGTTACTACTTCAAGCTCTATGCGCTTGATAGACGCCTTCAGATTAAACCGGGCTCCAGTAAAGGGGATTTGCTACGGGCTATGGAAGGACACATTCTCGAAAAAGCACACTTCTACGGTGTTTATGCTCGATAACTAAAAATAAAAAAGCCTCCGGCAAAAATAGCCGGAGGCTTTTTTATTTTTCTGCTACCTCTGACATGCAGGGCTTCTCCCTTGTTCCTAACAAGCACATGGAGGAGCTGTTAGTTTTATCCAGCAAAAGCTTTTAGCCTAACAGTTCAACTAAAAGTCACTCCCAGTAGCCAGAAGCGAATAACTTACTGGCCAAGAACGTCAGTAATAATGTTAGCATTTACATCTTCAATGGACTCACAACCTGTAAGAACCATTGCGGACTTCAACTCTCCTGCAATCTGCTGAATATACTTTGAAGCACCTTCTTCAAGGCCGCCGACAGTTGCAATGGAGAATGGACGACCGATCATAACTGCGTCTGCCCCAAGAGCGATCATTTTAAGAATGTCAGCACCGGTTCGAATACCACCATCGACCAACACAGCAATCTCACCATTAACAGCTTCCGCAATACCCGGGAGCACATGCGCAGAACCTGGAGTATGATCAAGAACACGACCGCCGTGGTTAGATACAACAATACCGGCTGCACCTGCTTCAGCAGCTGCCAACGCGTCTTCTTCTGTCATAACACCTTTAAGAAGAACTTGACCCGGAATACGCTCGATAAGGGCTCGTAAACGCTCTACGCCGCGCGGCGCAACAGGACGTCCCATTTTTGCAAGAGTAATAAGACCGATAGCATCAATGTCGATTCCAAAGGTTGTACAGCCTGTCTCAGCAGCTTTTTCGATTTTTTCAAAGAACTCATCACCTTCCCAAGGCTTAATAAACGGAATTCCTTTGCCATTTACAGCTCTGAGCGCTTCAAATCCGGAATCAGAAATAAATGGAGGAACACCATCGCCTGTACAGCCTACAATACCATTAGCATCACACGCTTTAAGCTTGGAGATAATATAGTCTTCTTCAGATATCTTGCCGCCCATATTAAATGATACACCACCAATAGGTGCTGCAAATACAGGAATGGACAAATCATATCCAAGGACAGTGGTGTTTGTATCAGGTTCGGAAACATCATGAATAGTGCGCATACGCAGTTTATAGTCTGCCAGAGCCTCTACGTTGCTTTTGAATGATGCAGCGGTACCAAGACCACCCATTCCTGGTACTTCCCCCGCGCAAGCGCGTCCGTCACATTCTTTACAAACTCGGCAGTAGCCTTTCATACGTTCACGGGCTTCTTTACGAACTTCTTGCATAACATTTCCTTACTAGGTTGTTGTGGTTGATTTGTGAGCCGCATCAGACATGCGGTTATTTATTCTGTTGTAAAAAGCATGCCGTGCACCTGTTCAAGGTGCTTGCGCATACATTCTGTCGCCAATGTTTCATCACCAGCAACGATAGCGCTAAAAATTTCTTTATGCATAGAGCACGACTGTGCCCTGCGTTCCGGAGTCTGCAACGGTGCCTGCCGTGTTTCTTCCAATGCTGTGCTTGCATTTAAAAGAGCCTGCTCAAAAAGCGGATTTCCAGAAGCCTTGGCAATGGCACAATGGAAACGGATGTCCTTTTCCCACGGATCCCCTTCAGGAGGCTCCGGTGCTTTTTCTTTCATTATGGCAGCAATCTCTTTCAACTGTTCCGGCGTAGCATTTCGTGCAGCCAGTCCTGCCATTGCGGGCTCAATTGCCTGCCTAAATTCCATAATCTGTAATAGATAAATACGCTGCTCTGTCACAGCCTCTGCAAGAGGCTCTAGGATATCACCTGTATTTACAACAAAAGTACCGTTGCCGCGTCTGCTCTCAACAATCCCCTTTTCCTGAAGGGAACGGATAGCCTCGCGAATAGAACTGCGTGACACCTGAAACGTGCTTGCCAAGTCACGCTCCGGAGGAAGCTTATCACCAACGGTAAGAGTTCCTGTTCGCAGCATTTCCTGAATACGCAACACTACCTGTTCATATATTTTCAGCTGCTCACTAGGATGTGCGGAAGTTGTTTTGTTCATGTGGTCCTTTAAATGGTCAGCCTGGTGGTCAGACCAATACCTTTGGTCTGACCAATAGCATAAGGAAAATACGTTTTGAAGAATTTTTATTGTAGTAAAAAAGCCCCCTGAATAACTCAGGAGGCTTGATGAATACATAGTATCTAACGATACAGCAGCGAAGAATAATTATTCTTTTAGCGCTCGTCTTCGCGAATATTATTCAAGTGGTTTTTGTATGCCCTGAACACGTCTGCTCTGTTAATGAGACCAAGAATTTCATTCGGGCTGTTTTCCTGCACAACCGGAATCTGTCCAAGGTCAGAATCAACAAACTTAACAAGCGCGGTGTACAGATCATCATCTTCCTGCAACGTTACGCCCTTGCGGGCAAGATCACCAACGACAACGAGATCGAACAAGCTCTCTTCATACAGGATATTACGTACATCGTTGATAGACAAAATCCCTGTAATTTCTCCTGCAACATTTTTTACAGGGAAGAAAAACTCGTTGGTGCCGGTAATGATATTCGTTAGTGCCTTAAGAGTGATAGATTCTTCAAGAATCGTAACACGTCCGCCCTGATAGAAATCTCTTACCTGCAAGTTCTCAAGAATGTTTACTGTAGAATCAACAAGGTGAGCAGGTGATTCAAATTTATTCTCAACCTGATTCTCATAAAGAGATACTTTACGGCTAATAACAACACAAATAGCGCCTGCGAGCATCAGTGGAGCAAGTAAGCCGTAACCTTTCGACAGCTCACACACCATAATCAATGGACCGATTGGTGCGTTTGCAACACCTGCAAAGAATGTTGCCATTCCTACAAGAGCATATCCCCCCGGCTGGGTAACGATATTCGGATAAAAGCTATTTGCGGTAAAACCAACCACACCACCTGTCATACCGCCAACAAAAAGCGCTGGGGCAAACATACCGCCACTCATACCGGAACCAAGAGTAAGCGAGGTTGCCAACGTTTTACCAAACAGCAAAATAAGCATGGTAAGGATAGGCAGGTGACCGTTAATGGCTTGCTCTAATCCATGGTGCCCACTGGAAAGAACCTGCGGGTAAAACATACCATAAACACCCATAATGAGAGCACCTGCAACCATTGTCCACATAATGCCAACACGCTGACGGAGCTTCTCAAACACTGAGTACTTAAGGAAATGGAAAGTGCGAACATAAATCCAGCCAGCCAAAGCACAAGCAACGGAAAGTAACGCATAGAAGAACAGCTCTCGGGCATCATTGAAGTGGAACTCCGGAATATCAAACATCGGCTTGGAGCCGAATGCCATAAAAAACAGGGAGTACGCTACAACAGACGATGTAACAGCGGAAACAATAGCCTCTGATTCAAAGTCTTCTTTGTATATAACTTCAATAGCTGTCATCGCGCCGCCGAGCGGAGCAAGAAAGATAGCACCCAAACCACCGGCAGCACCGGTAAGCATCAGAATACGGCGCTCTTTGGTGGAAAGCCCAAACTTATGAGCAAACCAGCAACCAAGCCCCGCACCGAGCTGGGAAACAGGTCCTTCCTGACCTGCGGAACCACCAGCAGCAATGGTCATGATTGAGGTGATACCTTTGATGATAGGAGCCTTAGGCTTAATATCACCTTTATTCCGGTGGAAAGCCTTAATCATGGCATCCGTACCGTCAGTCACTCCATGAATAGAATCCGGCAAAAATTTGTTTACAAGGTAGCCGGTAATAAATGCAACGGAAACAAGGGCTACTGGAATAACCCAAGGACGGTATTCGCCACCGCTTCCATGTGTAGAAAGTCCGGCGAGATGATTTTGAATAAAATCTTGAGAGAAATCGAGGCCAAGGCGGAATAAAATTGCAACTAAGCCTGCAAAGACACCAACCAATACGCCAAGTACAAGCATACGGACGTATGTAACGCTGTGGTACACACGCAGGTATTCCTGCCAAATTCTTTTAAAAGGGCCGAGCATCAGGCGCTCCAATTTTAGTATTCATGCTAGAGGTGCGCTTCTGGTGTATCGAGCAGTTGCCGTGCTAAAGAAACGTCTTTGGTAATTTGTTCGATGAGTTCATCCAGTCCGTTGAATTTTTTCTCATCACGCATGCGCGCAACAAAATTCAACCGAAGTTCCCAACCGTAGATATCAGCATCAAAATCAAGAATAAACGTTTCAACGCTGATCTCATCGTTACCGAAAGTCGGGTTGCGACCAATGTTGGTTACAGCCTTATAGACTTTTCCATCTAATTCTGCCCAAGTGGCATACACCCCCGGCTTCGGGTACAACTCGTCTCGAACACGCATGTTTGCGGTCGGGAAACCTAGCAGTTTCCCCCCCCGATCCATACCGTGGATTACTGTACCGCGGATAATGTAGAAACGATCCATCAGAGGTCGTACATCCCACACCTTACCAGCCTTAATCAGGTCACGGATACGTGTAGAACTTACAATGGCATCGTTAATCATTACTGGTTCGAGACGCTCTGTGCCATACCCATACTTTTCACCAAGTGCGGAAAGCAGTTCATAATTCCCTTTACGACCTTTACCGAAAGCATAATCGTATCCCACGATAAGCTCTTTCATATTAAGCTCATCAACAAGGATAGTTTTAATAAATTCTTCAGGTTCAAGAGCTGCCAGTTCCCGTGTAAATTCAAGCATCAGCACAAGATCTACATCAATTTTTTCCAGCAGGTCTAATTTTTTTTCATAGTCGGTAATAAGGGCAGGGGCATGCGAACCGGCAAGCACCTTGAGAGGGTGCGGACAAAAGGTAACAACGACACTAGGTACGCCCATAGACGCCGCTTTCTCTTTAGTGCGGTTAATTAACTTTTTGTGACCGTTGTGCACACCATCGAAGTTTCCGATAGTAACGCAACAACCTTTGGAAAGATCTAATGAAATTTCCTGTATGCTTCGAGCTATTTGCATGGGTACCACCAGCAGCATGTTTTTTTCATATAAAGACTTTCGTGCACAGGCTACCTGTTGCGCGAAGGCGATTATTGTTACAGCAAAAGGGATAGTGCTTCAAGTGCAGAGGGTATCGCCGCTGTTTTTGAGCATAGCCGTTAATCACCTCTCACTTTTGTATAAAACTAACTAGTTATAGAACCAAACAACAACACTTCAAGTTATTTAGTTTGACATGAAAGCTATTTTTTTTATTTTTTTCCAAAAAAAAGCTTGCAAGGTTTTCATCTTGTCGATAAATACCACTCCTCGAAGCGATACAAAAGCTTCGTCAAATAACGTGCCGAGGTGGTGGAATTGGTAGACACGCTAGGTTCAGGGTCTAGTGGATGTATTTCCGTGGGAGTTCGAGTCTCCCCCCCGGCACCATTGAATATATAAGCTCTTGCAATTGCAGGAGCTTTTTCTTTTTCTATACCTTCCCGACGCTTCCGGATACACAAAGTAGGTCAAAAATGGGTCAATTAGACCTGATTTTGACCTAGTTTTAAGGAGCTTATGCCAAACTACATCGTCCTGCGCGGTAGCACCTACTATTACCAGCGCGCCATCCCTGAAGATCTTCAGCATGTACTCGGTAAAAAAGTATCACGCATCAGTTTACAAACTGGCAACAAGCGGTTTGCAAAGCGCCTTGCAAAAGTTCATGCGACTCACGACACCGAAACCTGGACTGAACTTCGTCAAAATAACCACTCCGAGACAATCGACACAGACTTGGTTCGAAAACATTGCCTTACGTTCATCAACAAGCGCCTCAAAGAAGACGCCCAGAAACGTTTAGAGGCATACGCGAACCCTGACCCCCGACAAATCGAAAGACGGGCTTCTGACCTGGCACACCAAGAACATTGGATTCAAGAGCTTCGCTCGAGTTTAGCGAATCCGTTTTATCCTGGTGTGGATTTTGGAGACTCTCCCGCCCCGCCAGTACCGCATGTGTACATGACTGATGATGCCGACAAGCTCATCAAAGAGGCGAGGCTTAATATTAAACAAGATTCCCCCGCATACAACCTGCTCTGCCACATTCTCCTTGAATACATGGTGCCATTCCAACAAATCATCTTGGAGCGCATGAAAGGAAATGCAATGGCTGAACAGCTGCTGACCACCACCCTTTTTGGTACCACTGCAAATACTGCAACTGCAGCAGCCCCAAAGAACGAAGAAAAGCAGCTTCCTACTCCTAAGGAAGAAGAGACTCCACCTGCTCCTACCATTTCTGAAATCATGGAAATGTGGATACGCGAGTACAATACGTCTCCAGACCCGCGGGAGCGCACCGTTGATGAAACGCGGACATACGTTCAACGCTTCATCGACTTTCATGGCGACATGCCTGTTGATACTGTCAAGCCAAGCCACGTGCGCGAATACAAAGACTCCATGCTCTTCTTCCCGGCAAGACCGACTAAAGAACTACGAGAAATGCCACTGCACGACCAGATAGAGTTCTGCAAATGCAATCCCGACGTTAGAACTCTTTCTAACACGACGGTCTTTAACAAGTGCTTGTCGACAGTAAAAACCATCTTCCAACATGCTGTTGAGAACTCTTACATTGAGAACAACCCGGCTGTAACATTCAGAAACAAGCGGAAGCACAAGAAAAAAGATCAGCGCCCGTACAACACCGAGGATTTGCAACAGATCCTGTCATTCCCAGTCTTCACCGAGAAAGAACGACCTAAGGGAGGCGGATACGAAGCGGCATACTGGATTCCGCTTATTGCAATGTTTACAGGCGCACGACTTGAGGAAATAGGACAACTTCTTGTTTCCAACATCAACGTTGAAGACGGTATTCACTTCTTCGATTTGCGCATTACTGAAGTAAAAGCGTCTGGAGAGCTCCAGAAGCTAAAAAATGAGAGCTCAAAGCGCAGAGTGCCAATTCACTCAAAGTTAATAGAGCTTGGCCTTCTTAAGTACGTTGAAGAACGTCAAGAGGCAGGGGATAAGCAGTTATTCCCGCATCTGCAGGAATATAAAGGGCGAATGACTCATCACTTCTCAAAATGGTGGGGACGTTATGCTCGAAAGCATGCGGACTTTGATAGAACAAAAACCTTTCACAGTTTCCGACACGCTTTCAAAGACGCTTGTCGAGAATGCGGTGTGAACATTGCTCATGCTCACCGTCTACAGGGGCACACAACAAGCCTTGAGGGCGATGACTACGGGGACGGCTTTTCTTTGCGCGTCCTTTCAGAAGCAATGGAGAAGGTCTCCTACCCTCTAGATTTTAGCGGACTGCAGCCTTAATATCCGGGCTACCTTGCGATATTCTAACCGTCAGTCGAGAGTTCGAACCGTTCCTGGGGCGTCACCTTTCGCAAGTAAACCCGATAAGTTAACAGCTTATCGGGTTTTTTGTTTTCCTGCGATTTGGACTTGGGGTCAACTATGTGTCAACTGAGTGCAAAATTAACGCTTCGCCCCACACCTCTACTTAACACTAGCATTTTCAAAGCCTTCTTCCCAGTTTCTTCTTTATTCCTTTGCCATTACGCAATAGCCTAGCCTCTCACAAGCAAAGGAGAAACAAATGTCATCATATGAAAAATGGTCACTCGCAATCCAAGCCTTATCCGCTTTAGGTACCATTGGAGCGGTTGTTGTAGCTCTCTTCCTCGCAATGAAGCCTCCGAAACCCAATTTTATTGTTGCATCAAGTATTCGGAAAATTGTTGCCGGAGTATGGAAAGGAACCGTTGCCCTCCCTGAAAGCTTCGAAGTACCTGACGGCGCACACCAAACTTTGGGGGTATTAGTCACTGCAACAAACATTGGCTTACACCCTGAAGGGGTGCAGCATTTTTTCTATGATGTCTCAAACACAAGTAGATACCTGCTGAGATGGAACCCACTTGTTCCACATGTGAATACGCAAGGGACAACTGGCTTTGAGGGTGGAACCCCTTTTCTCTCTACCATCCACCCTGGGGACTGCGCCACTTTCTTTCTCCCTTTAGAAAAATTCGACACATTACAACTCCCTTACTTCATCAAGACACTTTCTTCGAGCAAGCTTCCTGAATTTATTAAAAATTCACCATGGTATCCAAAACTTACACTGCGGACTTTCCGGTGCAGGGTCGAACTTGACCGCAAGCACACAGCAGCAGCAAAACTGGACAAAACGCTATTGGAATACATTACTAAAAAATACCTTCAACACGTGTCCTACAAAACCACTTAAGACCATTAGCAATTGTACGCCAAAAAACCACAAAAACCGTCCAACCTCAGCCTCAAATAGCCATAATCACCAAAGCCCCCGAGAGTTAAGCCAACAAACTCAAAAATAGGGGGTGCCGAAAATTGTCCCACCTTCCAGTGGCACAAAAGACTTGCTCGTTTTTTAACAGGAGGGGGATTATCACCACCTCTTTTTACCGTATCAACTCAGCATATACACATTACTCGCTCACTAAGCCAAACAATGCACAACAAGGGAAAACTGGAATTTTAACGGCAAGACTCTTTATCAGTCATTAATACGGTTACTTTCGATCTATTTTAGGGCATTCAGACCATCCGCATCGCTTCACAGCTGCTTTCATCGCTTCGAAAAGAGTCTCTTCGTGTTGCTCTGGAACGATAAACGAGTCATGCACAGGAAGACACGGAACACCGTGTTTGAGCATCATAATTTCCATCACACGGTCAGCAACCTTCGAATCCCAGTTCTGGAGTCGCTTACCCATTCCTGCGCCAAAATATTTCCAAATTGCCGGATGACGTTCCGCTATGGAGTCAAACAGCATATCAAGATCAACAGTGCGCAAAACCTCAAACTCTTCATACGTGCGCCCCACATCCCTCAAAGCTTGTTTTGCTTGCGTCCGAGTGTCCGCATTGAGGAGCACCAGAAAAGCCTTCTTGATGACCTTACGAAGCTCTGAGGAACTGACTTCCGGCATCATTTCCCCCAATAGCGGCAAAGCATACACATCTCCCTCTGGAAGAGTACCAAGCTCCCTCAGGTATAACAGGGAAGGGTGGTACGCACTAAAGTCCAATTCCACAACGGGATCACCATTAATCTTGATCTTTGCCCGATCTTCAGAATCCAACTGTGCCCACCAAGGAGCATAAAAGCGCCCCCCACCAACAAAGCTCTCATTGAAGATACGGTACATCTCGCAAGCTCTGGGATCAATTACACGCCGTCCCAGATTTGCCCTGTGCTTATTGAGCGTTGCCATCTCTTCTTCTGACCACGGCAGCGTAATGTCTGTTTTTCGAAGCAACGCATTATACTGTTGCAACCTTCTTCGCATTCCGACCACCGCAGGCGGATCATGTTCGACGTCTTTTTTGTACTTGCCGTACAGTGCCAACTCCTTATCAGCGTCCTTAAGGTAAATTACTTCACGCTCTGGGTGCCACTCTACTCCACCATCTTTTACAGTCGCAAAACGCTCCAAAAGCTTCTGCGATGGACGAATGCGACTTATACGGTTGTGCTTGGAGTACTTGGAAATAAAAACGTGCTCTACGAATTCCAGCAGGTCGAATTGCCGCAACGTATCCGTTGCCTCTTTAAACAGCTCTGCACATGCATCTGAAGCGTTATTCACTGCACTGGTTGGATAATGTCCATTTGTGCGATCAATGGCTATGTAGAAGTCTGGGAGCGTCTTACAATTGACATAGAGGTTGGCAAGCAGAATCTCCATTGCCTCATGATGCCTTTTCAAGCTCCATTTCGGCAGTCTCGCCATATGCGGAGAAAACTCATACACAAGAGCAAAAAGGTCATCACCCCGAGGACGATAATTTGGATCAAACGGCACGCTGTGGATGTGTGGATCAAGAGAGACACCTCCCAGAGATGCCGTTTTCTTGCCCTCACAGGCATTCTCAGACGTGTTTTTGTGGCTATGCAACTCTGGATCGAAAACAATCGAATCAAAGCTTACGCCTTGAATTTTTTCAACAATATCAATGTATAAATCGTATGATGAAGGATTTGACAACGCAATAGAAATCATAACAGTCCAATTAAAGTAAAATACAACAATCAAGAATAACTACAAAGAACAGCGTCTACCATTACTCGGAGAGAAAATGTACAACCATCCGACAACAACGTGTCTTCAACACAAAAGTAAAAAGTCCTCCTCAACTTGATATATGGATCCCTCTCGGTTTCTTTCGCACTAACAGAAAGTTCGAAAAACGCTTACCACTTGACATAATTAGATAATAATTAAAAAATAACCAAAAAAGAGAGGCCAACATGCACGAACACGCAATTAACCTTTTCCAATACCTGACACTCTTCATCGCAGTTGTCGGCCTTCTGCTCTCATGCTGGAACTTTTACTTTAATCAGCTACGCCCACCTACCTTATCAATATCTCTTGGTTCAAAGGCAGTTTTGGGAACTAACCCCAACGGGACATCCATTTTTATTCCGACTACGTTTACGAACGAAGCAAACAAACCAGGAAAAATCACTGATGCCCACCTCTTAGTCACCCAAAGTGGCGCAGATCATGAAGGACATTTAATACGTTGGGATTCCTTTCGAAAACTGAACAATTCAACACCTGGGACAACGTGGGTACAAGAAAGTCTTGCTTATCCCCTCTCTGTCATGGGCAAGTCTGCCATAAGTAAAACCATCCAGTTCGACTGGACAATTGATAACTCCATCTTTACTCAGGCCGGAGTTTATCAGCTCGAAATTTTTGCCACTCAAGGACATACCTCAAAAAAAATTCACACATCATGCAAGGTCACAATCAACCAAGAGACACTGAAAACCCTTTTAGCTCCGACTCAACAACCTCCACAACGCATTAACAGGATTGCTTACATTGACCTTACACCAGACAGCCCACTAAACCGGAAAATTAGTCGCAAGGATGCGCTAAAAATTTTGGAAAAGAGCTAAAGCCGCAGATAAGCCCCCTGAAAACACAAGGACGACCCAATGGTCGTCTTTTTTATTTTCGACGCTTAAAACAGACTCTAATCGCCCATATCTTTCTGGAGTTCCCACGAAGCCAAGAAGGCACGCGCCTCTTCAAGAGTATTTACTCCATCGCTGTACCAACTACGCCCCTTGGCGACTCACCGAACATCTCATACAAGGTCACATCAGGATGCTCATCGTATCCAGAATCTGCAGTCACCCCTAACGCTCACTCAACGCAGCTCAACATTGACAGTGCGACTATCTGGTGTGGTTATGAATAACGAAAAAAGCCCCATGCCAAAATTTTATCCGACTCCAGTGTATCTGCACTGATCGGCTATTTTTTGCAGGTGGGGTCGACTTTAAAAGTATTCCATACAGAGCTTCTCAGGCGTTTAAATTCTAAAGACAACCAACAGGTCACATGACTGAATTCAAACGCTTAGAAGCTAAGCACAACTATGCCAACTTACTACGTATTTTGTAGACATTGGACTTTCCCATTCCCGTCAGCTTCACGATCTCACGAACTGGATATCCTTTCTCCAGATACTCTTTGACCTCTGCATGCTTTGCGAGATTCGCTTGTTTGCCTTTGTACTTTCCTTCCGCTTTGGCCTTGGCAATGCCGATAGCTTGCCGCTCTGCACGGATGTTCGTTTCAAACTCGGCAAAAACTCCCAACATCTGCAGGAATGCGGTGCCACTCGGCGTAGAGGTATCAATCTTCTGATCCACGATCTCCAACGAGGCACCTCTTTCTTTGAGCAGAGCGACGATCTCAGACAAGTCACGCATGTTCCTGACCAATCTGTCAATCTTCCAAACAACGAGCTTGTCACCGCCTCTGATGGCCTTTAACACCGCCTGCAAGATTGGGCGCTTCTCAATGCTTGTTGCTGAAGCTTTTTCGCAGTGGAGCTCTGAGTCTGGATGTGCTTTGAGCAGCTCTTCCTTCTGAGCCTCAAGATTCTGGTCAGTGGTAGATACACGGCAATATGTGAAGACTTTGTTCATCGGGCTCTCCTTGATTCGTCTTCAAGGTATTCCACTTTAGTCAAGATCTCAAGCGGAATACCATTAAAGGTCGTGCCCTCTCCTAAAATGGACAATCTAGACAGAGCTCCAGTGCTTCCGCTTTGGCTATACCCCCGTTGGAACTACTCCTTGTCGTTATATGCTTCAAAACATCATCAGTGAACAAAACTACAAATTCTACTTGCCTTCAGCACTATTACGCATTTTAGTAGATATACTATGCCCATAAGTAGGAGGACAATCGATGGATACAGACTTTTATAAAGACGTCCTAATGGCTCTTTCTGACGGGGTCTATGTTGTAAATAAAAAACGCGAAATATTATTCTGGAGTGATGGTGCAGAGAAGGTAACTGGGTATAGCTCTTCAGAAGTGCTCGGCAAACGATGTGCTGACAACGTGCTTTGTCATGTTACTGCTGAAGGCGAAGAACTATGCACTAAAGGCTGCCCTCTTAGATCAACGATCCGTAACGGCAACCTTGCCGAAGCCGACGTTTTTTTACACCATAAACTTGGTCACCGTGTGCCAGTTACAGTCAAAGCCACTCCGTTAAAGGATCAGGCGGGAAAAGTAGTTGGCGCTGTTGAGTTCTTTTCCCAACTCTCTTCTCAAGATAATTTTTTAGCAGAGCTTGAAAAACTACGTAACACAGCCCTAACAGACAGACTAACAAAAGTTGGCAATAGACGCTTTGGTGAAATCACACTGGAAAACCTCACTCGCAAAGCATCGGACACTCCCTACGGTCTTTTGTTCGTCGATATTGATCACTTCAAACATGTTAATGACACATGGGGACACTCTGTAGGAGATGACGTGCTTCGCATGGTCGCCAACTCTGTTAGCTCAGGATTGCGTACTGGCGACGCAATATCACGCTGGGGTGGCGAAGAGTTTCTACTTATTCTCCCCTCAAGCACCGTTCAGGAACTGGTCACCATCGGTGAACGCCTACGAATGTTGGTTGAAAAAAGCTGGTTGGAGTATCAGGGGACTATTATCAAAGTTACAGCGTCAATTGGCGGAGCTATGGTAACAAAAGGCGAAGATGTAACTTCCGTGCTTCAACGTGCTGACAAGCAACTGTACTTTTGCAAAAGCAATGGAAGAAATATGGTAAGCATCGACGATGCAATACTGATCACTAATAAACACACTGGAGGCATTTAACCGCCTTTCTTCAACCCCCTTGTAGGTAGGTCAAAAATGGGTTAACTTTCAATTTCTGCGAAACTAGGAAGCGTTGACATTTGAAGCAGAAAACAAAACAAGTGCAGATACTTATATCAAAGCCAGAGATGAGAGAACTTCCGAGAATAGTCGAGTCTCCCCCCCGGCACCATCGAATATAAAAGCTCTTGCATTCGCAAGAGCTTTTTTCGTTTCGATCCCCATCAACACTTCAGGTTACACAAAGTAGACTCCAAGTTGGTCACATCACTCCGACGTCGTCTACTTATCATCCCATCTCTTGCCTTGCTACACAGTGCAGGCAGCCCAACCTAACAACAATCCGTCTCTTTTCTCTCTAAAATAGTCTGTCTTAACAAAGCACAAAAGTAGCCACTACGACTATTCCCTCTTTAAAACAGCCAATTGCGTAATCTCAACAAAATAAAAAGAAGTGACATGTTCCCAATTGTAATTGCTAATGGGTAGGTGAAGTATGTTAGTTAAGAACATCACACCTACGGTTAGGAGCAAGTTCTATGGAAAAAAATTTTTACCGAGAAGTACTTACTGTCCTTCCTGATGGGGTTTCTGTTGTTGATACAAATAATGAAATATTATTTTGGAATAAGGCGATGGAAAAAATAACTGGGTATAGCTCGGTTGAAGTACTTGGCAACCCATGCGCTAATAACAAGCTATGCTCTATTAACTCCGAAGGAAAAGAATTGTGTGATACTGATTGCCCTCTAAAAGAGGCTGTTCAAAAAAAGACGCATTCAGAGCATAGTGTTTTTTTGCGCCACAAAAACGGTCATCGCATAGCGCTAAGAGTTAAGACCTACCCGTTACAAAACCAACTTGGAACTATCATTGGAGGTACCCAGTTTTACTCGCTACTTTCCGCTCAAGAACAGCTTGTTGCAGAGGTAGAAAAACTACGTGAAGAAGCCTTGCAAGATTGGCTAACAGGGATTGGCAATAGGCGTTTTGGCGAAATGACATTGAAAAAGGTTTCTCGCCCACCAACCGACACTTCTTACGGGGTACTATTTGTTGATATTGATCATTTTAAAACCATTAACGACACTTGGGGGCACGCTATCGGAGATGAAATACTGCGCATGGTCGCAAGCTCTCTCAATTCAGGTTTACGAAATACTGATACCGCATCTCGTTGGGGCGGAGAGGAGTTTTTGCTCATTCTCCCTACTAGCACTATCCAGGATTTACTTACCGTAGGGGAAAGAGTTCGTATGCTGGTTGAAAAAAGTTGGTTGGAACATGATAATACTATTATCAAAGTAACAGCATCAGTCGGCGGAACAATTGCCAAAAAGAATGAAGACATACACTCTGTTCTGCAGAGAGCTGACCAACAGCTATACCTAAGCAAAACTAATGGAAGAAACAGGGTAAGCATCGACAAATAGCACTGGTCAACAGCTTAGCAGTCTAGAAGCACCTGACCTCCTCTATCCGTCACCTTGCAGGTAGGTCAAAATGGGGTACTTTTCATTTTCAGCAAGACTAGGGCTAGCTGCCACTCCACACAATAAGCTGATTTATTTCAGACTGTTATATAAATACTAGAAATGAGAGAGCTTTCGAAAATAGTCAAGACGCCCTCCCCGAAACCATCGAACAAAAAGGCTCTCACAATCACAACTGCTTTTTTTTTTCGAACCTCCCCGATGCGACAGCATACTTATCCACTGCGCTTTTTGTAGATGCTGGCCTCGCTCATTCCCGTCAGCCTCACGATCTCGCTAACCTGGCATCCTTTCTTAAAATAACTCTTCACATTGGCTACACCGAAAGTGAATTCCATATCATTCTCCTAAGATATAAAAAACTCACAACTAAAGGGGCACCTTAGGAGAGACTGGTGCAATGCCCTTGTCGCGTATCACATTGTCCACTACCCGGCGGACGTCCGCAAGACATCAACAACCTTTGGGATTTTTTTCCGCACATTGACAACCACCGACCTTTTTCTCGTTCATGATAATTTCAAAAATAGTTGATCTTCCGTTATCAAGAACGTCCTGCTCAATATCTTCGGCAGTGTAACTAAAACAATAACAAATAAGCTCCGACACTATTCAAACTCCATAGACAAAAACCTCATCTTTCCCCAGCGCAATCAATATCAAGAACTCTCATTTCTTAGAAAATAAAAGCTCTTTCTTGCACACAACACGCTATACCCCTTTCTATTAATCTACTGTATCCCTCTGTCTCCTGTTGAACTCGCCACTAAAGCCTTCATTCTCTCTACAAAAAAATATTTTTCATATTGCTGCCTAACAATTCAAAATTACTTTAGTTCGAAACGCCTAGTAACTAAACTATAAAAGACGACTTACAATGTTAAAAACTGTGCTGTTGACTTTTTATAGCCCAATATACCATTGTTCCAACTGTGAGCATTTCCATTTTCCTACCCCAAAAGGTGAACCATGAAACTTAAAAAGATTATTACATTTTTTGCTGTAGCTGCTCTTCTGCTCGGCTTGATCGGCTGCACCCCTACAATTGATGGATCTTCTGAAGAAGCTTTTGATACTTCTTATGAAGAAGTAATGAAAGAAGTACCTGAAAAAGACAAATTGCGTGTTAAAGCTGCTTTTGCAGCATTCACTGCAAAAAAGACACTTGAAGCAACATTGGAAGGTACCTTCTCTAAAGATGAAATTAAAAAGAAAGTCTATGCAGCTATGGATGGCAAAACTGCCAACGATATTTTGAAATTAACCGGTCAGGATGAAATTAAAGAGGAAGAAAAATAAAAAAGGGGGAATGTTCAAGGCTCGTAACATCTCCGGCAGGAACGTTACTACCTGCTCTTTTTTAACTAAAAAAACAGCGTCTACTTTATTTACAGCTCACACTAGACACTGTGCTACCGCCTTAAGATACAACGTAACCTTGAAAAACAAGTTCCTTCTTCCAAAAAGAATATAGCACTTCGTCACAGCATAAAAAATACGGAATGTTATAGAACGGTTGAAACTCATCAAATCGGCAAACAAAAAGGGTGGAGTAAAAAACTCCACCCTTATTTATTCACGAACCTAATGAAATATAAGCCGCACCGTTATAAAAACTGGTTAAGCTCAATATGCAAGCTACTAGAACCTGCTTTCGTCAAACAACCTATGCTCCCTTGCCAACAACCTGTTCAGGGGCCTGAGCAGTATCATTATCCAGACGAAGCAACTCTACCTTTTCTTTCAAAATAGTAAGTTGTTCTTTGGTAGCCTTTGGTGCACGCGGGTTTGTTGCTCTTGTCGGGTTAATATACTTCCCGTTCCTTTTCATACGAAAGTCAAGATGCGGGCCGGTTGAATACCCTGTGGAACCTACATAAGCAATCAACTGTCCCTGCTTAACCTTTTTACCAACCTTAAGTCCTCTGGCAAATCGACTAAGGTGTAAGTAGGCAGATTCATACCCATTGCTATGACGAATTTTCACATACTTACCAGCACCTCTACTGCGAGAAACCTTAACAATCTTTCCGTTGCCAATAGCATACACAGGAGTTCCGCGAGGGGCGGCATAATCAACACCATGATGTGGGCGGTATGTCTTAAGAATCGGATGCAAACGACGATTGGTGAACTTAGAAGAAATTCGAGTAAACTTGAGTGGCGCTTTTAAGAACGCACGACGCAGGTTTTTGCCATCCGCAGTATAATACTGCGTAAAGCCATCCTTATCCTTCAAGTAATACCCTTCATACTTGTTACCCTGATTCACAAAACGGGCAGCGAGAATCTTCCCGTAGCCTTGAAATTTGCCATCACGGTAGCGCTTTTCAACAACTGCAGTAAAAGAGTCATTCTTTCGGATGTCACGGATAAAGTCGATCTCCCAACCGAAGATATCACCAATCCGAACAGCAAGCGCAGGCTTTTCACCACTAGCAGTCATAGCTTCATACAAGCTTGATGCAATAATACCATTAACACGCTCGGTGATAATGTCGTACTTAATATCCTTGCATTCGGCCACAAAACCTTCATCTGTTTTTGCTACAGACAGATATTGATCGTTATCGATCTCGTATTCAAATCTTGTGAATTCCCCATCGGTGGTAACGACTCTGTATGGTCGTCCCCGACGGATTTTGGTGAGACGGAATGCTTTATCAGTTGCGGCTGCAAGCTGATATACTTCCGCTTTGGTAAGCCATTTATTCAGAAGAGTGGAGGCAGTTGCCCCTTTTTCTATTTTCCCGTTGAACACTTCCACAACAGGCTGTGGAGGTAGCGCAGGTTCTGAAATAGCCTGAGCTTCTTGCGTCGCTGAAGCAACAAGGACTTCCGGTGATACTGTAGAAGTAGCGACAGGAGTGGCATTTTCACTTCCGCTCTGAGCGATCTGTTCGGTTTGTGATGGTGTTAATGATGAATACGCTGCTGCAACAACTAATACTACTGCAACAACAAACAAGCATACTCTTTTTGTGTTTATTTTCTGCTGAATAGACATAAAACCCTTACAAACGTTCTCAACTAGTTACCACATTCCATATTATACACGAGCTAATAAAGATCATCTGGAGCAGACCGACGTCAACACCTTAGAAGGAGTTATTCCTAATAATATAGAATCTTTTTCAGATTTCTAATGAGTTCGGCAAACTACATAATGTACAAACATGTAAAAATCTTAAATCGAAATAGAATATTGCTCTTCGAATAGTCTGGACACAACCTACTCCATCATAAGAACAGAGAATAACGTCATTAGCGAGATCACAATCGGGAAACCAACATGCACGATATCGTCACCATGCGGCAACCTAACTAACAGTGACTCCGCCTATTTTACGTTTACTAACAATCTACTCCTGCCAGTGAGCGCTAGATGCATGCACCCGACCACAGATTACTATTCAATAATTCAGTAATATAGGACATAAAACCGACAAAGGCGAGAATAATAAAAAATACAGCGAGATAGATTAGATCCATCTGACAACCATGCCATCCAATACCCATATCCAAAGAACAAAAATCATAATGGCAGCGTAAAGGAAGCATGGTTGTAGTGCTAAGATTATTTTCTACAAAAATACAATCTTTATAGATTGATACGCCTCACCTTGCATATTCTATGCATCTGAGCCTTCCGGCACGGCTTGATACATTGCCGAATGTTTCTGCGCCCGAAGGCTGGCAAATGAGCAAGCAACGCCGATTGCACTGACGACAGTAAATATTGAGAAGCCTGTTTGCATAGACGAAATAAATGCTTCAGGTGCATCTGAAACAGAGTTACTGCCCATAAGTAAACTCAGGATAAAAGAAATAGAAACCATGGCTGTAAGCATACCAAGCGTACGCATGGTAGCGGAAAGGCTTGCTGCCACACCATAATGTTTTGGTTCCACACAGTTCATGATGACTGTAAGGTTTGGTGATGAGAAGAAAGCAAAACCAAATCCAAGTAACACCAGAATAGACATGAGTGTCACAATGCTGGTGGAAGCAGTCACAGTTGAGCATATAGAAAGCGCAACCGTACATAAAGCAAGGCCAAACATTGTAAGCTTTCCTGGATTTACCTTATCGCCAAGCGCCCCTACAAAAGGCGAAAGGACGGCCATGATGGCAGGCTGAATGACGAGAGTAAGCCCAGTATACTGTGGTGAAACACCCTTAATCTGCTGCAAATACAGACTGAAGAAAAATGTTACGCCAAAAGATGATGCGTAGTTTGCTAACAAGACGAGGCTGCTCAAAGAGAATGTACGATTCTTCTTTAAGAGCGGAACGTTAAGAATAGGATGCTCTTCCTTTGCTTCCCAGAAAAAAAACGCACAAAGCCCCAGAATTCCGAGAACAAACAAGATTGGAAAAATTCCACCAGCTTTTAAATGGGTAATACCTGTCATAGCCATACAGATTGCAGCTGCATACATAAGACTGCCCTTCCAGTCGAACGGTGCACCTTTTGCGCCGAACCACTCCCCGTGCAAACGAGTAAAGGTAAGCCACAACGCTGCAAGCTGAAGCGGTAACGCGCCCCAGAAAATCCAACGCCAACTGCCATATTGGATAATAAATCCAGTGAGAGTAGGGCTGGCAGAAAGCCCCATATAAACAGAAGCTGCCACAATCCCCATCGCCCTGCCTCGCACTTGGGGCGGTACTACTGATGAAATAATGGCAATACTGTTTGCTGCAACAAGCGCAGAGCCTGCACCTTGCACAAAACGCAAAAGAATAAGTGCTTCCATGGATGGCGCCAACGCAATGAAAAACGTGGCACAGATAAAAACAACAAGACCAGTCAAAAAGACCTTCTTACGCCCCCGAATATCAGCGAAACGTCCGCACGGAAGCATAAGTATTCCGCCTGCCAGAATGTACGCCATTTCAACAAGTCCAAGCTGAAATGCACCGGCAGAAAATTCTTTGCCGATAGAAGGTAAAGCCACCCCTACGGCTGACATCATAAATGGTGTCAAAAACTGAACGGCAGCAACGATAAACGTTGCTGCCGCAGGTGAGACAGTTTTATTGGTTGTCATAAAAACAGCTCCATAATCAGAATAGTGTGTCTGTAGCGTATAAGCGTTATGTTTGCGCGCCGTGCTCGCAAATCTTGGATAGAAGCATTGCCAAAGTTTCCTGCTCTTCCGTGGTCAGCGGTTCAAGCACTTCCTGCATTGCTTCACGTAAAGATGCACGTATGTCACCTTTCATCCACGTTGCCTTATCAGTAGCAGATACCAGTTTTTGTCTTCGATTTTTGGGATTAACCTTGCGCTTAACAAGCCCTTTGATTTCCAGCTGCTCTACAGCCCGTGCCGTTGCAGCAGGATCAATAAAAAGCGCCTTTGACAACGCATCCTGTGTCATTGGCTCCTTATTGCGCAAAATCTCCATTAAAAAAGGAACCTGCCCAAACGTAATGCCGTACTGAGCAACTTTTTCTTTTGCTTTTGCAGCCTGCATACGATGAGTCATTGCAACTGCATACCCTAGTGGAAACTTATCGTCCTGAAAGCGCTTCATATCTCACCCTTTCTCTTGAATAAAAATCGAAAGCTCACATCAACTGTTGATATGTCAATAGAGTAAAAACCTTGATACGTCAACAATCATGCCTGTATTTTTATATCCTGCTCTACACACAACAACCCCTTGACGCATAGCCTGCCTGAACCTACTTTCACCCCGTTATGTTGCTATACTTACATGTCCCATTCTGCCGCAGTAAATGCGGGTATTGTGCGTTTCATTCTCAAGTGCCGGATGAAAACGCTATGCAGGTGTATCTAGATGCATTGATGCGCGACATCGCCCTCTGGGGCGACAGGCTCGGCAATGCCCCAGTTGAGACCATCTTCTTTGGTGGTGGTACGCCTTCCATGCTCCCATCCAAGGCTATTGATACTATACTTAACAGAATTGCTAAGACCTTTGCCATTGGCAACGGGGCAGAGATAAGTATGGAAGCTAACCCCGAGTCCGCTGCACGGGGAACGTTTCTGCACGACGTTCGCAGTTCAGGAATCAACAGACTTAGCCTCGGGATTCAAAGCCTCAACCGAAATCTGCTGCACACATTAGGAAGACCGCATTCTGCTAAGCAAGCCATTGCAGCAATCGAACTGGCCCGCAAAAGCGGGTTCGGCAACATCAACATTGATTTCATATGGGGATTACCTGAGCAACGCATCAAACACTGGCTCGAGGAGTTGAAACAAATCGTAAAGCTCGGCCCTGACCATATCTCCTGCTACAGCCTTACAATCGAAGAAAACACTCCGTTCGAAGTTGCGTACGACGATGGAAAGCTGGACCTGCCTTCTGACGATGACCAAGGAAAAATGTTCCTTTACGGTTCCGACTTCCTTGAGCTCCAAGGCTACAGCCACTACGAAATTTCCAATTTTGCCCGTATGGGCTTCCAGTGCCGCCACAACCTAGGCTACTGGGAAGGCGCAGACTACCTAGGCCTTGGTCCTTCAGCCGTATCAACCATAAACAGCAAACGCTGGGCAAACACCAAGGTCCTCGAAACATACGCAGAGCAAGCCGCAAACGGACAACTTGGCACCAACGCTGAGACTCTTACACCGCATGAGCGCATGCAGGAACTTATCATGCTTCGCCTGCGTACCGCACGCGGATTACGCCTTACAGCCTACAAAGAGCTCACCGGAAGAAGTTTTATGGAAGATTTTCGCCCAATGATCACAACACTGCATCAACACCACCTAGTTAAAATTCGTAATGGGTATCTGAACCTTACGAAACGCGGCATGCTAGTCTCCAACACCATCATAGAAAATTTATTTGAAGCAATGGATCGACTCTAGTTTTTGAAGTGTTGACTTTCTGAGCAGCAGTATTACTCTTTATCTCAGCCCGGCTTTTTCGGGCATTCTTAGAGGGGATGGGGTAATATGAAAAAAGGTTTGGTATTGGCGGCGGTAGCTGCCTTTGCTTTTGTTTTGCTTCCGGAAGCTGCATACGCATGGGGACCGGGAGTTCACATTTCCATAGCAGAATGGCTGCTTTCCAATCTTTCTATTCTTCCTGCATCTGTTGCGCACACCATTGCACTGCACAAAGACGCCTTTAAATATGGCGCACTCTCAGCCGACATCTTCATTGGAAAAGGCAGCACAGTTGTTCCCGGTCACAGTCACAACTGGGAAACAGGTCTAACGCTACTCAAAAACGTTCAAAGTCCTAAACTACGCGCCTACGCATATGGCTACCTTTCTCACCTTGCAGCAGACGTAGTAGCGCACAACAACTATGTTCCTAGCCTCATGTCTGGAGCGCCAACTTCCGGCAAGCTCGGACATGTATACATTGAAGCACAAGCAGACCGTATGGTACGTTGGAACAGTAACAGCGTACGCGGGCTATTCAAAATTTCCTGCACCGACCATGACTGCGAACTTCTCGCAGCCACAAACAAGAACAAAAACGGCTTTGCCATCCGCAAGCAAGTGTTCCGCAGCAGCGTAGCACTCTGTGGTGCATTCCCATGGAAAAGCTCTCTCAAGCTTATCCATAACACTATGCCCGGTGCAGCAGACCGCAAATATTTACGATCCATGATTGACGCCAGTGCGCAATCCGTAGTCAATATCCTTTCATTACAAGACAAATCCGCAGTCACAGGTGTAGACCCTATAGGTGAAAGAGCACTTGCCGACTCAAAAGGACTCTGCGCGGGCACACCAATTATTCCACGACGCAATCCTTTCCCGCTTGTCTTCCCACTCGACAAGCGAGTCTCAACGTTGCCTAAGCTGCAAGCGTCACATCGCATCGTGTTATAACAAAATTTTTTAAAGCACCGCAGGAAAGCCTGCGGCGCTTTTTTTATTTTTGCCTCCGGCGTCCAAAGAACCCTGTTGAAACAAAGTCTTCTGGACTCTCCAACAACTTTTACCTACGAGGGCAGCACGTTATTTACGTCCCTCACGGCTTAAACTTCACTACCTTTTGTTGAAATAAAAAAAGGCCGTCTAGCTATGCAGGACAGCCCTTTTTTACTGTTCAAGTCAGTGCATCGAAGCCGTGTGAGAACTTCAACAACAGGCGTTATTCACCAATAAAAGTTTTTAGAAGGGGATCTGGGGGGAGGACCTTGTTTCAACAAGGTTTCCCCCAGCCGCCGGAGACCTTAAAAATTTATTTTGTTAACGGATCAACATCAGACGTTGTAGCAAAGAACAACTCTTTATCGTACGGCCCAAAATGCTTGGTTTCGCCCAAGAGCGTAAAAAATTCAACGCGGGAGTAACGACGCAGACGTTCTTCTGTTACACCATGTGTCTTGTAATACTCGCTACGATGCTGCGGGTCGCGTGTTTCTGTGAGATCATAAACTGCTTCTTCGGTTTCCCCCCATGCGTGCAGAACCCATTTTGTGCCATCATAAAGCCAGCCATGCACGATGACACAATCTTCACACTCACTTCCAACCTCAATAACCGCCTCAAAACTCTGTTCTTTATATTCCATAACATTTCCCTCTTTCTATCATATCATGTTGCAAAACTTAGCAGTTGCGCTCTGCCATAAACACAGACCCTAAAGCGTTCCCCACAGCAAAGTGATCAGGGAACGTAATGGCCGTATTCAATCGTTTAGCAACGTTTGTGAGCAAATATGGTGCAGCTGCACCGATTCCGATCATAGGTACATTGAGTGAAACGGTAATTTGAAGCAACGGATTCTCTTCGCGGTTTGTAAGATAACTGGCTAGATTGCCGCCTATCTCACGCTTGGAAAGATGCCTCAGCACTGTTTCTTCGATGACACGTTCTGCTTGGGTAAGAACGCGAAGGGCAAACTCTTCTGCTGTGCAACCTTCTATGGCTGCCAGAGTCTGGGCAGCACTAAAGGCAGCGGCATAATCACCGATATCAAGCTTCTTAAGAACATGGAGTGCATCCGTAGGAGTAAATCCAACTTCTATCACGTATTGCTTATGCAGTAATTTGGTCAATTCCTGCTCGAAAGTTATTTCAGCAATACCTAACTGCATAAGAATTGCTTGCGGTGTCATAGCCCCATGTTCTGCAAGGCATGTGAGAATAGTTGAACCTGTAACTAGATCGTGGGCTAAATTTGGTACCATTGCAATGCAGCGGGACAGCTTACCTTGGCCAATCCACTCTTCAGGAGCAGGAATGTCCTTTGCCATGCAGACCGGTGTCACCCGATCAGGCCCCACTTGCATTGGCTTTCCTTGGGTAAGCTGCACAAGACTGTCACCACCGATACCAACAGTAAACATCTCAACGGCTTCCACATGAGTTTCCCATTTGCCGATGGACATGCCACCAGTGTCCACAACTGGCTTGCCATCTTTAATGAGAGTAATATCTGTTGTGGTGCCGCCTACATCAAGAATAAGGGCATCTGTAGTATTGGTAGTTTTTGCTCCGAAAAGAGCAGTTGCTGCCGGTCCGCTGGCAATAGTTGATGCGGCATGCGTTAACGCTTCCTGCATCTGCATAGCGGTTGCATCTCCTCGTACTACAAGCACCTCACCTGTAATCCCACAGGCTGTAAGTGCATTACTTATGCCGGAAAGAAATTTCCGCATAACCGGTAACAGCTGAGCATTAAGACATGCAGTGGAAGCACGCTCTTTCATTCCTGCACGAGAACTTGCCTCGTGTGAACAAAACACAGGGGCATCACTCACCAACTTAACCGCCTTAGCTGCAACCAGTTCGTGTACAGGATTCATAAACGCCATAGAACTGCACACTGCCCATGCCTCTACGTCATTTTTTAATTCGTTTACCCCGTCTACAATAAACTGAATACCTAGCGGCTCCACCTCTTCACCTTTAATGGTGTGTCCACCGGGAACAAAGCGGGCTGCAACAGCCGGAACTTCGAGCCGCTGATTGAATCCGATAACAAAGAGAGCAACGTCTGCCCCCTTGTTTTCCACTAGTGCATTTGTCGCCAGAGTGGTGGAAACAGACGTTCTGACAATATCGGTCGGATTAATCTTAGATGCTGCCAACACCTTTTCTACAACCGACTGGATACCTCGCTGAATGTCATAGTGAGTTGTCGGACTCTTGGCTGTTGTAATAACTGCTCCTGACTCCAACTCCACAATGACTGCATCTGTATATGTTCCACCGGTATCAATACCAATACAATACCGTTTATTACTTCCCATTGCGTGTACTCCCATACATGAATGAGCGCACAGACTACCGTTCGAATAGGCAGTTTGGCAACCAAGCGCAAAACCATGTCAAAATAATGCAATTATAACTGTATCTAATTTAAAAATGTGCAAATTATAATGCTGCTATAATTCATTCTAATATGGAAGTTGTGCTCTAAACTGCAGTTAGGCTCAACTACATAAAAACGCACTTTACTTCCTCGATAACCATTACTCATTGCAGTCTATGTAATTCTTATCGAAGAAAAATTAGATCAAATGAAAAAGATATAGTGATCCAATGTGAATTGCGTAAATCATGGGGGAGTACCACGACTATACAAATTTCATATTAAAGAAATTTAAACCACCAACAGAGAAGACAACACTCTCTTAACGATTACAACAAAGCTTCTAAGAAATGGAACAGTACTTTTTTTATCGTAAAAACACTATTCCAACATAATATAATGGAAATGTTATATTTTACTACGTAGCTTCATGTAAGAATTTAAGAAGACAGTATTAGGGTCTGAACAGTGCCGGTGTTCTATCGATGACAGTTAATACGTGTGGAACATATTGCAACGAATTATGTGGCGTAACGGAAGGAGGAAACAATGGAAGAGTATTTGAAGCAGGCCTTGGATATTGTAAAGGCACAGGCTAGCGTTCGTACCATGACCGAAGACGAAATTGGGTCTATGATGCAAAAATTGGCTTTCGGCATTAAACAGATCGCTGAAGGCACTCAGGAAGAAATAGAGCAAGAGCCAATAATGGAGCCTAGCAAAGCCATTAAAGAAAAATCCATCACCTGCCTTGAATGCGGAAAATCTTTTAAGATCCTTACCCGCAAGCATTTACTTTCTCATGATCTGACTATGCAGGAATACCGCGAAAAATATGGCTACAAAAAAGGTATGCCACTTGTTTGTAAATCTCTCCAGCGTGAGCGTAGAAAGAAAATGAAAGACATGCGCCTTTGGGAAAAACGCAAAAAGAAAGCGTAGCAAACTTCTTTCTGTAGTTCAGAATACGTAGTGCAGACAAACTACTCAGCACTACATTGATCTGAAAAGAAAAACCCCGCATTGAAGTTACTCCAATGCGGGGTTTTAATATCTTTTTTACACTAGCGAATTTCGCGGGTAGTGCTGAATTCAATCTTTGGATAGCGTTCTTGGGCAGATTCAAGCTTCCAAGGGTTTGGAGCAAGATAGGCAAGACATCCTTCAGCATCAATTGCAAGATCGCTGCGGTAGTAGTCTTTAAAGTCTGCAAGGACCTTCTGGTCTTCACTGCTAATCCAACGAGCGGTGGTAATCATGCACGGTTCGTAGAGTGCGTTTACGTTATACTCTTCTTTCAGACGGTGTACGATTACATCAAACTGCAGGATACCTACGGCTCCAAGAATGTAGTCACTGTTTGAAATCGGACGGAACAGCTGAACTGCGCCTTCTTCTGCGAGCTGTTCAAGGCCTTTCTGCAGCTGCTTACGTTTCATAGGGTCTTTGAGCTGCACACGACGAAAATGTTCCGGAGAGAAGCTTGGAATACCGACAAACTTCAGCTCTTCTTTGGTGGTAAAGGTATCACCAATCTTAATTGTGCCGTGGTTATGGATACCGATAATATCACCGGCATACGCTTCATCTACACCAGTTCTGTCCTGCGCCATAAAGATTGTCGCGTTTGCAATCGCAATATCTTTACCTACGCGGTGGTGCTTAACCTTCATGCCACGGGTAAACTTACCGGAGCAGATACGCATAAATGCGATACGGTCACGGTGATTTTTATCCATGTTTGCCTGAATCTTAAATACAACACCGGAAAAATCTGTTTCGTACGGTGACACTTCTCGAGTGGTAGTAGGACGGCTTTTGGGAACCGGTGCAAGCTCAACAAACGCATCCAACATTTCCTGCACACCAAAGTTGTTGATTGCAGAACCGAAGAATACAGGAGTCTGTTCACCGTTCAGGTAACGTTCTTTGTCGAACGGGTTACCAGCACCTTCAAGCAATTCCAATTCATCACGAAGCTGTGCAGCGTAGTCACCAAGGTACTCTTCAAGGCGAGGATCATTAACGTCGTTGAAAACGAGACCTTCCTGAGTCTTACCTTCATGTACAGCGCTGAAGAGATGCAGTTCGTTTTTGTAGATATTCCATGTACCTTTAAATTCCTGCCCCATGCCAATAGGCCATGTAAGCGGCGCACATTCAATCTTCAGATGCTCTTCGATGTCAGCCATAACATCCAGAGGATCAAGGCCGTCACGGTCAAGCTTATTAATGAAGGTAACAATAGGTGTGTTACGCAGGCGACAAACATCCATGAGCTTCAAGGTCTGAGCTTCTACACCTTTTGCAGAGTCAATTACCAGAAGGCCAGAGTCTACCGCAGTGAGTACACGGTAGGTATCTTCGGAAAAGTCCTGGTGACCCGGTGTATCAAGCAGGTTTACTTCATGCCCCTTGTATTCAAACTTCATAACGGAAGAAGTAACAGAAATACCGCGTTCCTGTTCCATCGCCATCCAGTCAGAAGTAGCGTGGCGTGCCGCTTTACGGGACTTTACTGAACCCGCCATCTGAATTGCACCACCGTACAGCAAAAGTTTTTCTGTAAGGGTAGTTTTACCGGCGTCCGGGTGACTGATGATGCCGAAAGTACGGCGTTTATCAACTTCACGTGCTAAAGCTTTACTCATGGTTGTTCCTCTGTATTCCGTTTTGTACATAAAAACGGTGCGATCTCGCAAAAAACAGCGCGGAGAACCGCGCTGCTGTATGTGCTGAAATTGTAGGCGTTGAATTTTTCATCCAACGCCGTTGATGACTGCCTATTCCATAAAGACCTGCTTTGGTCAAGGAAGAAGACACAAGGCTTTCCCTGCAGGGATTCAGTGACAATACCAGCCTTCTGGAAACGTACCTTTACTACTAATCACCGCATGTTCATTTTCACCAAAGAACTCTTCTGCTAAACTGCATCTATCTCTCATTGGAGACAGGAGAATCACCATGCGGACAGAACGAATTCATATGGTACGCAAAAGCTTACTACCTAAAACGCCCCAAAGCGTAATCTATTGGATGCGTTGTGAACACAGAGTACAAGATAACTGGGCCCTACTCTATGCCTTGCAGCAGGCAAACGATCAGAATCTGCCTCTGCTAGTTCTTTTCTGCCTCTCCGGCTCAACACCGCAAGGCTCATACAGACAAAAAAAGTTCCTCTTCGACAGCTTAACCGAACTCCAAAGTTCGCTTGAGAAAGTTGGAATCCAGTTCCTTAATTGCAATGCACACAAGCCGAAAGAATTGGCAGAACTCATCACAATATTTACCCCATCCCTTCTTGTAACAGACCACTCCGCCCTCAAGCCACAACGGTTATGGCTCCATGCTATTAAGGAGCATACAGAGTGCGCTATTGCTGAAGTCGACGGACGTAACATAGTTCCCGTGCGCTATGCTTCTAACAAACAGGAATATGCAGCCCGCACCATCCGCCCCAAAATTCATAGGCTGCTGGAACAGTTCCTTACGCCTTTTCCAAAACTCACCGCCCCGCAGCAAGTATGGAAAGGCTCTCTTCGCTCAGAGCCGCTTACCACACCACAAACAGAACAAAATAGCCCTTCTGTTCTAACAAATTTTAAATCCGGTGAAAAAGCGGCTCAGGACGTACTCAATCATTTCGTGAACAAAAAAATTTACCAATACCTACACAGAAACGATCCCACAAAAAATGCACTCTCCAACCTTTCTCCATATCTACATTTCGGTATGGTTTCCGCTCAACGTGCAGTACTCACGACGTTAGACCACCCTCAAGTCCCTGCCGAAGCAAAAGAGGTCTTCCTTGAAGAACTCGTGGTACGCCGTGAGCTTGCAGACAATTTCTGCTTCTACAATCCACAGTATGATTCAACAGACTGCTTCCCGAAATGGGCACAGGAAACACTTACTAAGCATCGCTCTGACCCTCGTGACTACTTATATTCACTAAAGGAGCTGGAACAAGGAAGAACACACGATCCTCTTTGGAACGCTGCACAACAGGAGCTACTGTATCTTGGAAAAATGCACGGGTACATGCGCATGTACTGGGCAAAAAAGATTCTGGAATGGACTGCCTCACCTGAAGAAGCCATGCATCATGCGATTTACCTTAACGACACATACTCGCTCGATGGGGTTGATTCCAACGGATATACGGGGATAGCTTGGTCCATTGGCGGGATACACGACAGACCATGGCGTGAAAGGGCTATTTTCGGCACCATACGATACATGAACTATAACGGTGCAAAGCGTAAATTTAACGTTGAAGAATATATCCAGCAAGTCACAGATGCTGTAAAAAAGCTGCCCACATAAGCGGGCAGCTTTTAGTTGTTACTTTTCAACAATCGGGTGGTGTGCTGAGTCGTACACACTCATTTCCATTGTATGACATATGCAGGAACCTTCAGAACCAAGTGGTGCTGCAAACTTTTGATACTGCATCGGCGTAATGTTGTTACGCACTTCGCCATACCCGTTATCTGCCGGATACAAGGCATGAGCAGTGCCATGACAGGCCTGACACATGACCGCTTCCAAGTCATCCTTTCTGTTCTTAAAAAGACCTTGGGCATTTTCTGTCCACTTATTCACGGCTGAAGCATCGCTGTCTGGAGTCTCAGAGAAGGAATGACACACCCCGCAATCAGGTTGATTAGTCCATGCTTCGCGCGGCTGAACTTCATCAAACGTCGCTGACACTCGAGGAGTAAGGTTTGTCATCAAGAACTCTGCCCTTGGCTTTCCTTTTTCTTTTTCCGCCTTCAGCAAACCAAGTGCATGATCTTCCATTGTGCCATGACAGTTGGTGCATGTTATATCACGATCGACATGTAGCCCCCGCATTGCTTGGGTATTCGTGTTATGAGCTGCTGGATGACAGCTTTCACAAGTTATGTCGTCACGACCTGTAAGATAATTTGCATGCCAACCATGAATGGCTGCAGAAAAACCAAGAATTTCTTTTTTACCGGCATCGCCAGTCCGTGAAGACTCGTGGCAGGATTGACACTTCGGCGGGGTACCGTGCTCAGCCTTATCAACAAGGCTGGTACCATTAATTTTGTCGTGTGCGGCAAGAATATTATCCGCAGTCTTATTGGAGATACCGGCTGTATCAGCCACACGCCATGAGCCATCATGACAGTTTCGGCATCCCCATTCAGTTGAGATAGGAACAGCAACTTTAGTTGCGGCAAGAAGTTTGCCGTCTGCCGTACGTGCTTCTACATTTAACAAAGGATACGGGTTAACCGTTCCACTGTTTGAATATGGAAAGATCGGCAAAGAACAAGCTACGAAAGCCCTGTTCTCCTCATCGAGCTTAAAAGTACCTATAAGATTTATATCACATATGCCGGTGTCCGGCGGCAAATCTTTGCCCGTAAGTTGGTTGGCGTAATGCCAGAATGTCACATGCTCAGCTGGGGTAGAAAACGCTTTTTCAATTCGGTACGTGAGAACTACATCTTCTGTAACAATCTCTGGAACTTCATCACGCAGAAAGAGTTGGGCGCGAATCGTTGAGCCGGGTATCTGCATGGTAAAATTCGAATAGTTATCAGAAATTGTGTTCACACCTTCCGTTCCCCATGCAACAAGAACATATTCTGAGTCTTCAAGATTAAACGCCGGCAATGTAACATCTTCTATTTGAGGCTGTTTTGCCGGTTCCTCTTCAAGCGATTTATTCATCGCATGGGCAAGGTATGCAGAAACAGCCTTTCGTTCGGCATCATTACCAAGGAACGGTGGCATAAATTCACGTAACTTTCCTTGCCCATTGAACTGTGCCATCAAGCCTTCTCGGGTAAGACCAGCAGCCACTTTCTCTGCGGCAAACATAGGGCCGCTCAAGCCGTGACACCCTAAGCACTGTATCCGGTACAAGTCCTCTCCGGCTTTAAGAAGGTTATCCTCATTGATTTCTCTAATATTTGACCACTTAGCATAGGCAAGCATTCCATTTTTACGAATATCTTCTGTCTGTTCAACCAGAACTGAATTTGACCACATGTACCCGTAAATAATGTATGGACGACGCCCAGCCTCTCGAATCCATTCAAACGTACCTATCTGTCCAATACCAACCACAAGCAACACCGCAAGCAACACAGGACGCACTGCCTGCGGTGTAACGTAGGCAAAGGTTAGCACTCCAACCAGTAAGACTGCTGAAAGCGGAAGAAAAATCTCTACAAGCTGTGGAGTCTGTGCAGACTTTTTAAGCACCATAGAAAGCTGAGCTTCTGGAAGGGCAAACACATACCAGACCGCACAGGCGACAAGAAGAGCAAAGGGATACGCCACAAACCGAACAGCATAGCGAATCATCTGCTCACGTGTTTTTTCGTCTTCGATTCGATACGCAGTCACAAGAGCAAACAGCCCTGCAAACATGAGGCAAATAGAGAATCGTAGCCAGAGAGAAGGCCAGAACGTCGGATTCCAAAAGCCATCCCAGAAGGCTTTCGTTTCAAGCCAGTTCCCCGGTGTCAGCATCATGGTGATAATGCCGTTAACAACAAACAACGAAAGAAACGCGAATAGCGCATACAACCAGCCGATGATTTGATGATCACGGCGGGACATCTTTCCAAAACGATAATGGTAAATAAGAAGGGCTACAATTTCACAAAGAAAAAACACCCACTCTGTTGCCCATCCAAATCCAAATCTACGAACCAGCACCGAGGTAGCCGCTGGCGAAACCAGACTGATAGTGAACCATATACCTACACCAGTCAGTCCCCCTGCGACCATGGTCAACAAAAGGAAAAACTTGGTATGACGTTTTACGTACTCAACAATGTGAGGATTATCTTCCGCATAGCCTTTACGCTCTGTAAGCACGAGAAAGAAACCACCGCCAACCGCAAAATGGGCGATGAACACATGAATAATCGAAATACATGCAATGAGCAGTCCGCCGGAAACAGAAGGCAGCCACCATACTGGGTATTCCATACTACACCTCCTCACTGCTACGCATTGCAAGATTAATCATATAGGCAATGACACCAAGACCAAGCACCAAGGCAACAATGAACATCAGGAAAGGAGATACTTCTGTTTCAACCGGTAGGGCTGCCAAGCCGCCATACGGATCAAGCATAGCTTTGCGGACCAATGCCCTCAAACCTGCCATCACAAGCACGGTAAAAACTAGGGTAATAATGGTTCCGTATAAGTTTCGTGCTGCCGCTTGGAACAGCAACATTGCAACGGACGCGAGCCCAACCAACAATGCTCCTGTGTAGAACTCTGACCCGCCGGAAAAGAGGTGACGCAAATGTTCCGGCAACGAAAAAAACAATGTCGCGCCGATCATGATCTGAACCAGTGAGGTGATCAGAAAAATATTCAACCCCAACCGCTCTTCCTGCATAGCCAGTTCTTCAGATTCCTTAGCAATCTTATGTCGGGCAACAAGGGCTAACACCAAACCACCAACGGCTATAGAAGCAACCACAACATGCAGGTATCGCGGCCAAACGGTCTGGTCACCAAAGTTAAGAAGGGTGCCACCGGAGGAAGCAAAGTAAGCAAACCACATATCCGGTCGCAGCATCAGCGTCATATTGTTGGAAAACACAAGTCCAATGCACAACATGGCTACACTACTCAGAAAGATCGACATGGAAACTTTTGCATGCCCGCCGTATCGACCGGCAAACACATACAAAGCATAGTAGGCAAAAATAGCGAGAAAAAAGACACTCAACCAATACATCGCCATCAAAATGGAACTTGTATACATGTATTGTCCGTAGAGTATCTGGATGAATAAGAGAGGAGCAACACCTAAGTTAATAGCCAGTGCAAACAGTGACGGCAAAACCTTGGCAATTTTTTTGATAGCAATACTATTTTTGTTCACAACGCTACGTACTGAACAGACTATAGCACCGCCCAGAACAGAATTAATGAGAATAATGTGTAAAGCAAACGTGACAATCAAAAGTCCTTCCAAACAACCGGCAGCCACCGGTATGGCTTCTGGAGCAGGAATAAGAGCAGCAGCTTGCATTAAATCTCCTTACAGGATGTGCTACAGAGATGTTGTAAACTGTTTCATGTAGCTTTATTTGTTTTTTCTCTTTTTTGTTCTCTTGTTTTATTCTATCAAAGAGGGTACGTGCCGCTACAGCACAAGTCGTTGGCGCAGTAGAGTGCATGGTCAAGCCATGTATGAATAAAGATGCCGTGACCTGAAAACCACAGAGCATTTTTGCCAACAAAACAACGCATACCCTTATATTTCGTATGAGTGTTTTGGGCGATTTCAATAATTTGTAGATGCCGCACAGTATACTACTATGTATTGTCTGTATTCAGATTTAATTTTAATACTGAAATACCAGTAGTGAGCATGAGATAATTAACAAAGTGATTTAGTATTCGTTAAAAAAACATTCACTGACTTTAGATTCCATGCTCAGGCGTTGAGATTCAACCAGAGGAAATATGACTAACACTGTTCTATTATTCGATATTGGGAATACTAATATTAAAATTGGTATTACAGAAAGAGAAGATCTCGCCACAACATATGTCTTACCCACAGATCCACACCAAACTTCTGATTCTATTGGGTTTCGCATCTTAGACATCCTCTCTCACATGTCTATTTCCCCAGATGAAATCCGGGCATGTATCGGTAGCTCTGTTGTTCCGGATATGAATCCGATTATCCGCAATGCCCTCAAACGCTACTTAAATCAAAGACTGCTACTTGCTCCGGAAGATATTCCTATTCCATTAGAAAACCGATACACACGGCCTGAACAGGTTGGTGCTGACCGCCTTGTAGGTGCGTACGCTTCACGCAAACTCTACCCGGAAGCACGTTCTATCGTTTCTGTAGATTTTGGCACCGCTACAACTTTTGACTGCGTGCAAGACAATGCATATCTTGGCGGACTTATCTGCCCCGGTGTTAAGTCTGCTGCATCTGCATTAGCCAGCAACACTGCAAAGCTTCCGCAGATCAGTCTGGAAGTGCACAGCGACATGCCTGTTTTTGGCCGCAGCACATCCACCAGTATCAACCACGGTTTTATTTTCGGCTTTGCAGCAATGACAGAGGGCTTATGCAAACGTCTTTCCGGCACGCTTGAAGGCCCAATGGAAGTTGTTGCAACCGGCGGCTTTGCTAAAGATATCGCGCGCGTTGCATCATGTTTTGACCATGTCCGCTCTAACCTTTTAATGGAAGGTTTGCGGTTATTATATTTGGAAAGTGGCATCCGGTAGCACACCGTACCCACTGTGTTTTTTGTACTTTTGTTAGAAAAGAACGGCCAACCGGTCGGACTACAAGGAGTTATAGAATGAGTACTATTGTTTCCGTATGGGCAAGAGAGATTTTGGATTCCCGCGGCAATCCAACCGTTGAAGTTGAAGTTTCCCTCGAATCCGGTCACTCCGGCCGCGCCGCTGTTCCATCCGGCGCATCCACCGGCACCCGTGAAGCACTCGAACTGCGTGACGGTGACAAAAACCGTTACCTCGGTAAAGGTGTTGAAACAGCTGTTAACAACGTAATGGGTGAAATTGCAGAGAACATCATCGGTCTCGACGCAACCCGTCAGGTTAACATCGACAACATCCTCATCGAGCTCGACGGCACCGAAAACAAAGAACGTCTCGGCGCTAACGCAATGCTCGGCGTATCTCTCGCAGTTGCACGTGCAGCAGCAAGCTACCTCGGCCAGCCTCTGTACCAGTACCTTGGCGGCATCAACGCTAAAGTACTTCCAGTACCAATGATGAACATCATCAACGGTGGCGAGCATGCACCAAACAACCTCGACATTCAGGAATTCATGATCATGCCTATCGGTGCTCCTACTTTTGCTGAAGCACTCCGCATGGGCGCAGAAGTATTCCACGCACTGAAAAAACTTCTCTCCAACGACGGTCACGTTACCTCTGTTGGTGACGAAGGCGGCTTTGCTCCTAACCTCGACAGCCACGCAGAAGCTTTTGACTACATCATGAAAGCTATCGAAGCTGCTGGCTACGTTCCAGGTAAAGAGATTGCTCTTGCAATCGACGCTGCTGCTTCTGAATTCTACAAAGACGGCAAGTACGTTCTTTCCGGTGAAAACAAGACCCTTACTTCTGAAGAAATGGTTGATTGGCTCGCAGCATTCACCGAAAAATACCCGCTCATCTCCATTGAAGACGGTCTCTCCGAACAGGATTGGGACGGCTGGAAGCTTCTTACCGAAAAACTTCCTACCACCCAGATCGTTGGTGACGACATCTTCGTGACCAACCCTGAAATCCTTGCTGAAGGCATCGAAGAAGGTTGCGGTAACTCCATTCTGATTAAACTTAACCAGATTGGTACCCTCACCGAGACCCTCGACACCATCGAAATGGCAAAAGGTGCTGCATACTCCACCGTTATCTCTCACCGCTCCGGTGAAACTGAAGACAGCTTCATCGCAGACCTCGCAGTGGCAGTGAACTCCGGCCAGATCAAAACCGGTTCCCTCTCCCGCTCCGACCGTCTCGCTAAATACAACCAGCTGCTCCGCATCGAAGAAGACCTCGACGACGATGGTATCTTCTTTGGTCCATACATGGCAGCTCACTTCGGTCTCGGCGACTAATCATCGCTCCGAACAGCACAGCATTAAAGCCGGAACGCCTTCGCGTTCCGGCTTTTTTATTTTTGCAGTGGGGTTGTCTGCAACACATTCTCATCGACGCCCATTTTGTCTCTGGCGGCCAGAGGACCTTGTTATCCATAATCTCTCATTTTTCGAGAACGGCTAAGGCTCTGTAGAAAGGTTCTCTGGACTCTTTAAAGACTTTTACTCGCGAAGCCAGCTCGTTGTTTACGTAGCCTCAAGATTTATGCCCTACTACCTTTCTTAAAATAACAAGGCGTCACAACTTCACAAAAGAGTTATCAAATAATCCACCTATCAACCATGCTACACTCTCCTGCAATTACAACTAAGTAGGAGAACTACGTGCATAAAAAGGTAACCAATAATGTCTCATGGGTTGGTAAAATAGACTGGGAACTCCGCACCGCGCATGGAAAAGAGTATTCCACACACAAAGGAACTACATACAACGCCTATCTTATTAAAGATGAAAAGACGGCATTAGTTGATACGGTGTGGGAACCATATGGTGATGAGTTTGTCGAAAATCTTAAACGAGAAATCGACTTAGATCAGATAGATTATATCATCTGTAATCATGCAGAACCTGACCATAGCGGCGCGCTACCGGCATTAATGAAACATATTCCCAACACGCCGATTTATTGCACCAAACAAGCCATTACATCACTTTCTGGGCATTATCATCAAGACTGGACTTTTCACCCCGTAGGTACTGGTGACAAATTATCCCTCGGGAAGAATGCCCTCACATTTCATCCGATCCCTATGGTACATTGGCCGGACTCCATGATGACGCACCTCTCCGGTGAAAATATTCTATTTTCCAACGATGCATTCGGACAGCACTACGCACATGAACTGCTGTTTAACGATCTGGCAGACAAATGCACCTTGTACGAAGAAGCCATAAAGTACTTTGCCAATATCCTTACCCCCTTCAGTTCCATTATCAAAAGTCGCATTACGGACTTCCTCGTCACAGGGATTCCTGTGAAAATGATTGCGCCCAGCCACGGTATTATCTGGCGCAACAATCCGGAACAGATCATCGAACACTATCTTCAGTGGTGCGATGCATATCAGGATGACCAAATCACTATCATCTATGACACAATGTACAATGCCACTAAGATAATTGCAGAAACAATTGCTCAGGGAATACTGCAGCACAGTCCTGCAACGCAGGTGAAACTGTTTCATGCTGCAAAAGCAGACAAAAACGACATTCTAACGGAAGTCTTCCGTTCTAAGGCAGTGTTATTAGGATCACCAACCTTCAATAAAGGTCCCTTATCCAGCTTAGCAGCTCTACTCGAAGAGTTTCAAGGACTTAAATTTATGAACAAAAAGGCAAACGCGTTTACATCGTATGGATGGAGTGGAGAAGCTGCAAAGATATTAAATGCACAACTTACAAATGCAGGATTCACTGTTACAGGTGAAGAGTTCCGCGTAAACTGGAGAATGGACACTGATGATCGTACAAAAGCATTGCAATTCGGGGTCGATTTTGCTTCTGCAACATTTTAGCTAAACCGCATTATAAAAAAATCAGGCATTATAGAATAAATATAACAACAAAATCAACAAGTAATAAAACACATTACATCTTGAATAGTATATATCACAGCTAGATCATTCGACTATTTCGGAGGATTACTATGAAACAACGTATTATGGTTGTATGCTTTATCAGCTCTCTATGTTTGTTTTCTGCATGTTCGATCTTCAAACCTTACCAAGGTGCACTGCCTCCGATGACTGATGCCGACGCGCTTTGGCAATACATCACCCTGACAAATCCTTATACTGAATGGAATCAGTTTGATGATACAAACGGCATGAAGAACGGTTCGCCACCTCATGGAGCTCGTATTCAAATCTATCCCAACAAAATTGCGTCACGATCTGTCTATCAAGCTGAAGAAGGCTCCATTATTGTAATGGAAAATTATGACGAAGACGGGACAACTCTCCTTACCATAGACCTCATGCAAAAACGCCCAAACTACGCCCCTTCCGCTGGAAATTGGTTTTGGGCTTCGTATGAGGCAAACGGAACGGTTATTGAGGAAGGTAAAATCAAACGTTGTGTTGAATGTCACGTTAGCATGGCATTTGGTGATTACACGTTTATTCACCAATGGTGATTACGCAATAAACGTCTCCCTCTCCTACTTTCCGTTAAAACTGCTCCCACGCCCCTATTTGAGCAGTACAAACTCCTCGTTTGCTGTAACGCAGTTCGCCACAGCAAACAAAAAGGCAGAAGCGTAGATGCATCACTACGCTCCTGCCTTTTTTATTTCATTTCGTTTGCCAGCTAATCACCGACAACGATCTATCTAGACAGAGTCTATTTCAATACTACTACTCAGCAGCTTCTTTTTTAATCTCGCGCAAACGCAGGCTCAGTTCACGCAACTGGTTGTTAGAAACAGCAGATGGCGCTTTAGTGAGCAGACAGGTGCCTTTCTGGGTTTTAGGGAAGGCAATAACGTCGCGGATAGAAGGAGAGTTGGTCAGGATCATAACAAGACGGTCAAGACCGAAGGCGATGCCGCCGTGTGGTGGCGCGCCATATTCAAATGCTTCCATGAGGAAGCCGAACTGTTCTTCTGCTTCTTCTTTGGAGAAACCGAGTGCAGAGAACATTTCTTCCTGACGCTGACGGTTATGCATACGGATAGAACCGCCACCAACTTCACTACCGTTAAGTACGAGGTCGTATGCGCGTGCTTTTGCATTAGCAGGATCTGTTACCATTACATTTTCTTCGCCATCCTGAGCAGAAGTAAACGGATGGTGACATGCTACATAACGTTTTTCATCAGCATCGTACTCAAAGAGAGGGAAATCTGTTACCCACAGGAAGTTATAGGTGTTTTCCGGAATAAGTTCGAAACGTTTTGCAACTTCAATACGCAGGTAACCAAGAGCGTTATTTACCATATCTGCAGAACCAGCCTGGAAGAATACGATATCGCCAACTTCAAGGCCGAGTTCTTCGGTAAGACCTTTACGCTCTTCATCAGAAAGGAACTTAGCAATCGGAGACTGCCATTCGTCTTCTTTAATTTTGATCCATGCAAGACCCTGAGCACCGTAAATTTTTACGAAATCAGTGTACTGATCAATTTCCTTACGAGTAAGAACAGCACCACCAGGTACACGCATAGCTTTTACGAGTTCTGCGCTGGAGAAGAGACGGAAACCGGAGTCTTTTACAACGTGGCTTACGTTCTTAAGGCGGAGGTCGAAGCGGGTATCCGGCTTATCAAGACCGTACTCTTCAATCGCCTGATCGTAGGTCATGCGTGGGAAGGTGCTTGGAATTTCAACATCAAGGCACTCTTTAAATACACGCGCTACAAGACCTTCTGCCATGGTCTGAACCTGCTTTTCATCAGCAAAGCTCATTTCAATATCAACCTGAGTAAATTCAGGCTGACGGTCAGCACGAAGGTCTTCGTCACGGAAGCAACGAACAACCTGGTAGTAACGGTCCATACCTGCAGCCATGAGCAGCTGTTTGAAAATCTGCGGAGACTGAGGAAGCGCGTAGAACTCACCTTGGTTTGTACGGCTAGGTACTAGGAAGTCGCGTGCACCTTCAGGAGTAGACTTGGTCAGGAACGGAGTTTCCACTTCGAGGAAGTCCAGCTCATCGAGGTAACGACGAATAGCCTGAGCAGCACGGTTACGAATGATGAAGTTATTTGCAAGCTTAGGACGACGAAGATCTAGGTAGCGGTATTCGAGACGTAAGTTCTCAGAAGCATCTACACGGTCTTCAATCTGGAACGGAGTGGTCTTAGCAGTATTAAGCAGTTTCCACTCAGTTACGTAAACTTCAACTTCACCTGTTACCATGCTGGTGTTGGTCATACCTTCTGGGCGATGACGAACTTCACCTTTAATAGCAACAACATATTCAGTACGCAAAATGTGCGCGAGCTTGTGCGCTTCTTTGTTCACGTCCGGGCTGAATACTACCTGAGTAAGGCCTCTGCGGTCACGAAGGTCGATAAAAATCAGGCCACCATGATCGCGACGGAACTGTACCCAACCCATCAGGCATACTTCAGAGCCGATATTATTGGCATTCAGCTCGCAGCAATTATGGGTGCGAACCCACCCGTTAAGAGGCTCGATGTACTGCTGATGGTCCTGCTGAATATCCAGATTTTGATCGCTCATTATCGTTTCCTTTAAAAAATTCATAAAGACAGCAAAGCTGTCCAAGGTTAGGGGTTCTACACGAATGGTGTTATCAGACTGCGAAAAAAGTCAGACGGCACCGCACAGTGCCGTCCAACACTTACTGCTTCTGATTATTAAATATGCTCAACAAGTTCAGATTGAGGAACTGTGATCTGTTCACCAGTTTCCATATCTTTTACTACAACGGTCTTAGCTGCAAGCTCATCTCCACCAAGGATAAGAGCCTTACGGGCACCTTTTTTTCCTGCCTGACGCATCTGCGCTTTCATGGACTTGGAAGCAAAGCTTACATCGCCTTTCTTACCTGCCAGACGTAAGGACTGGGCAAGCATAAGACCATCTTCAAGACCGTTCTCATCAAGAACTGCAATATAGAAATCAGGCTGCTCAACTTCTCGTTCACCAAGTGCAAGAGCAAGGCGTTCCATGCCACACGCAAAACCGATACCCGGCACATCGGCACCACCAAGCTGCTTAATGAGGCCATCATAACGGCCGCCACCTGCAACAGAGCTTTGGGAACCAATATCGTTGGACACGACTTCAAATGTAGTACGGTTGTAGTAATCAAGACCGCGTACAAGACGATCGTTCTGTACAAATGGTACATCTGCAGCACGCAATGTGGACAGCACTTTATCGTGATGAACCTTACACGCGTCACAGTTATGCTCAATAATTGTCGGAGCATTTTCAGTTAATGCCTTACAGGCAGGAACCTTACAGTCAAGTACACGAAGTGGGTTTGTTTCCATACGACGTCGACAGTCTTCGCAAAGCTCTTCTTTGTTAAGATTTGCGAGAAAAGCACGCAGGGCTTCGTTGTACTTAGGACGACACTCACGACAACCAAGGGAGTTAACCTCAAGAGTGAGCTCTTTCAGACCAATCTTAGTAAGGAAGGTCATCAGCATGAGAATAACTTCTGCATCCGCATGCGGCTCATCAGGACCGAGACACTCACAGTTGATTTGATGGAACTGGCGCATACGTCCTTTCTGCGGACGTTCGTACCGGAACATAGGCCCGAAGGTGAAGAGCTTTGAAATTTGCTCAACTGCGTTCACGTTGCCTTCAATGTAGGCACGCATAACACCTGCGGTTGCTTCCGGACGCATAGTAAGAGAACGGCCTTTGCGGTCATCGAAGGTGTACATTTCTTTCTGTACAACATCTGTTTCATCGCCAATAGAGCGTTTAAAAAGTTCAGTACGCTCAAGAATAGGCGTACGAAGTTCTTTATAGCCAAAGCTACCAAAAACATCGCGTGCAACAGTTTCCATAAAGGTAAAGGTATCGCTCTCCGGAGAGAACATATCTGCATAACCTTTAATTCTTTTTACTTTACTCATGCCGGTTCCTAAAAAAATGTAATTCTTTCTATGTGCTACAACACAAAAACGTAGCAAATAGGAGGTGCTGGTCGCACACAAAAAAAGCTGTATCAACAAAAATGTGTCGAAACAGCTTTGGGTAGTCTAAAGTTGCCTATTTGTCAAAACTAGAAGTAGGGTTTCTGGCGGCAAGATTGGTACGGCAAGCATTCATAATTGCGGGTTTTGATCTGTATTTTTTTGCAAGAAGAGGAATAGTCATTTTTGTATCGTTCTTATCTACACAAATTCCGGAAAGCGCTCCAAGCCCGTAAGGTAAAATTCTAGAATTCACCCAACCGCACACCGGAGTATCTTTCCATGTTGAAACAGGACCAAGCAAGATAGAACGACGAGTAAATTCACCTGTTCCAACCAGCCCACGAAGCATTTTATCTATGCAAAGCGGAGTCAGCCAACGCCGTTGTTGTACACATTCAGAAGCAGATCGGCCACGCAGCAAGTAGTACAGCGACCATTTCGAATAGACGGTCACAACAATACCGAAAGAGGCAACTCGAAGTGCTTCTGAAAGAACAGTCTCTGGATCATCCACAAACTCCAGCACAGAGCCAACGCCGACATAATCAAACTGATTATCGTCGAACGGAAGATGTTCTGCCTTGCCTAAGAAAAAATCCGCACGTCGCCCAAGCAGCTTTCGCGCTTCAGCCAGCATCAACGGAGAGGAGTCCAAACCGGTCACGTCGAATCCTGCATGATAGAACATCTCTGTCATCATGCCAGTAGCGCAACCAACCTCCAAAAAACGTCGTCCTCGACGAGGCCAACCGGAAATCAAGTCGACAATCAGCTTCATCTTCGACTGCAGAGCCAATTCGCCAGCCGGGGATTCCACCCACTGCCTATATTCGTCTACAATATTTTCATTAGCCCAAATAGTCATTTTAAATTACCTTACAACAAAGGACATCATACATATTGGCTAACTAACCTATTTTAAAAAATACTCCACAAAGCATACGGAAACAACACCAAATTACAACCACCCATGCAATAAATTTCAAGTAATTTTATCCGCAACCTGCTATAATATAATACACCTTAAAAAAAATTATCAAGCTACGCAACGTCGCATATACTTGTTGAAGACACTATGCCATCTACAAGCCAACAAATAGGTTCAACCTAACGCATTACATATTTTTTACACAACCAAAGCAACTACCATGCTACATTTTTTTTACTGCTAATTGTAACTGAAACATATCGTTTGCTTAACTATGAAATTTGATAAAGATATCAGAAAGAGCTATGCACTGCCGCTACAGATCTTCTAGCATATTCCACAGTTCAACATTATGACATCACTTAGAAAATGAAAATATATTAGATAGATGTATTGCAGCCCCATATAAAGAAAGATATAGACCCCCGACTATTTTGGGTAAGAGAGGCCATATGAAAGGACGGAGTATATCCAGCAGTGAAACTTTCATGACTCATCGCGCACTACCTGGTGATACAAATGCCGCAGGAAATGTGCATGGTGGAGTAATCTTGAAGCACATTGACCTTGCAGGTGCTGTATGCGCCATGCGTCATGCCAGAGGGTGCTCTGTTGTCACTGCCTCAATTGATCGTATGGAATTCAAGGCCCCCGTCCACGTAGGAGAGCTGATGATGCTTAAATCCAGTGTCAATTTCGTGGGTTCCAAATCTATGGAAGTAGGTGTTCGGGTTGAATCAGAAGATCTATTTACAGGAAATATCCGACATGTAGCTTCCGCCTATCTTACCTTTGTCGCAATGAGTCCGGAGAAAAAGCCTACATCTTCCCCTCCTCTCATTGTTGAAACCAAAACACAAGAGCGCAGACTTCAGGAAGCTACCCTTCGCCGTGCTGCACGCCGAGCCGAACGGCAGCGAGAAAAGCAGACTCAGGATGAAATGGAACAAAGCTCTATATACAGCCCTGAAGAACTGTTTTAATTTTTAGGGGTTAGATACTTTCCCTATCTAGCGTCACGAACAGATATTCACAAATTGTTAACAAGGTAAAAACGCCACCTTGTTAAGAGGGGGCTTTGGGTTTTATAAGCTGTGTTATTCTGTGCAACTATACCCAGATTCAGCAGATCCCTACCCTGCAGAATAACTTGTGCACAAAATACAGAATCCCCCTTCTATCGCTTATTACCCATCGCCCCCGATTTTCTCTAATCGACAGACAGTTCCCTTTCTTTACCCCGTTACTTTTTTCCTTTTTATTTTAATAAGTAAGAAGCAAAACCCATAAAAATCACACCAGTCAAAGCACGTGTATATTTCTAGTTTATCAAAAGAAAATTATACACAACTTACCAAGTAATTACAAAAAATGTGCACACTCCAGCTCTTCTGGCTAAAAAAAGAACGGACAGCAGAAAGATAACTGCTGTCCGTTTTTTCAGGAAATAAAAAGGGTAGACGATTTCTCATCTACCCCGCGGAATGTGCACTAATTATGTGTCTGGCAAGCGTCACATACACCTTCAAACTCAATGTGTGCGGCATGGATAGTAAAGCCGGGAGCAACTGCACCCTGAGCTGAAGCGACATATTCAGCGTTCATAACATCGCCTACTTTACCACAAATGCTACAACGAACATGAGCATGAGGATTTGTATTACCGTCAAACCGTTTCTGTGATCCTGCATGTTCAAGCTTAAGGACATCTCCGCTCTCTGCAAGCACATCAAGGTTACGATAAACTGTGCCCAGACTAATGCGTGGCAACCGCTGTCTGACCATGTCGTACACTTCATCTGCTGTAGGGTGAGTAGTAACCTTGCAGAGCTCTTCTAAAATAACTTTGCGCTGCTTGGTCATACGAGTCTGTACAGCCATATGTGCACCCCCTGTTAATAGTAATAGTTGTTAATACCGCCAGATCAACGAGATGTCAATAAGCATTCACAAAAGTTTTAACTGACTTGATATATAAAGAAAAAGCCCTTGCATATAGCAAGGGCTTTAACTCTTTGTCCTGTGTCCAGCACAATTATTCGGCCTGAAACACACCACTCTTGCCACCGGCCTTGTAAACAAGACGACAATCGCGGATGATAATATCTTTCTGCACAGCTTTGCACATGTCATAAATTGTCATGGCAGCAGTCTGGGCAGCCATAAGCGCTTCCATCTCTACACCAGTCTGTGATGTAGTGCGGGCTTCCGCTTCAATTTTAATGGCATTCTGTGCTTTATCGATTTCAAAGCGTACGTCAACGTAGCTCAAAAAGAGCGGATGACACAAGGGAATAAGCTCCCATGTACGTTTAGCAGCCTGAATTCCGGCCACCTTAGCGGTTGTCAGCACATCACCTTTCGGCAGTGCCTGACGAAGAAGCAGATCAAGGGTATTTGAAGAGACTTCAACCACAGTCCTAACAATTGCGGTTCGGCGGGTATCGTCTTTATCACCAACATCCACCATCGTGATTGAACCGTCTGTGTCCATGTGGGAAAAACTCTTCTCGCCCATTAATCAACCCCCATTGCTTTTCCGGCTTTTTTAAACATTTTCTTAACCTTGGAGAAAGGCTTTTCTTCTTCAAGTTCTGCGAACTCCTGAAGCAACTCTTCCTGACGCTTGGAAAGCTTGGTAGGTGTTTTGACGATAATTTCAACCATCAAATCACCCTGCTGCGCTCCATATCCAAGGTTAGGCAGACCATATCCCTTCATACGGAAAACTTCACCACTCTGGGTTCCTTTCGGAATATCCATAGTGATCGGCTCATCCAGCGTAGGCACTTCAATCTTATCACCCAGTGCTGCCTGAACAAAAGAAATTTCCCTTTGGATAATCAGGTGCTGTCCCTGACGCTCAAAGGTCTTATCTTCTTCAACGGTGATAACAACATACAGATCACCCGGAGGGCCACCATGAATTCCCGGCTCACCTTCTCCACGCAAGCGCAGACGGTTACCAGTATCAACACCGGCAGGAACTTTTACCTGCAGCTCTTTGGTTTCCTTAACAATGCCTACACCACGGCACTTTGGACATGGATTAGGAATAATCTGTCCTGAGCCGCCACAAACCGGACATGGTCGAGAAATAGAGAATGGCCCCTGACTCTGGCGAACCTGCCCAGAACCATGACAGTGACTACATGTTTCAACGGAAGTTCCCGGTGCAGCACCGGAACCGTCACATTCATCACAGATAACGTTCTTAGGGATCTTCAGTGTGACTTCATCACCATGAGCAGCCTGGCGGAAAGAAACCGTCAAATTGTAACGTAAGTCCGCGCCAGCCTGAGCACGAGGGCCGCGAGAGCCGCCACCCATGTTAAAGCCGAAGAAATCACCGAAGATATCACCGAAAGAACCGAAGATATCTTCTGCGTTATTGAAGCCACCAAAACCGTTGCCATCAACACCGGCATGACCAAACTGATCATAACGGCTACGCTTGTCAGTATCGTGCAGTACTTCGTAAGCCTGAGAGGCTTCCTTAAACTTCTGCTCAGCTTCAGGGTTATCCGGATTTCGGTCCGGATGAAACTCCATTGCTTTTTTACGATACGCGCGTTTGATTTCGTCTGCAGAGGCTGATCGGGAAACCCCGAGTACCTCATAATAATCTCTCTGGCTCATAGAAACTATTCAGCGTCTTCCTGTTCGTAACCAATCTTCATATCAACACCGTCAGCAACCACTTTACCTTCTGCGATTTCACGAAGAGCAGTAACAACTTCTTTGTTCTTGCTCTCAACGAGAGGTTCATAGCCTTCACGGAATTGATGAACACGTTTAATTGCCATCTGAACAAGAAGGAAACGGTTATCTACACGTTCCTGACAGTCTTCTACTGTAATGCGGGCCATTGAGGACTCCTTATGTATGAATGCGGCAGTGCCGTTTTTTCAACAAAAATGTTACCGAGTAAAAGGAAGACGTGCCCGCAAGTCTCGCATTAGCTTGCTCGACACGGGGTACCACACGCTTTCCCTTTGTAACCGAACCCAACTGATTCCCTCAGGAAGTTCTGGGTCGGTGTAAAAATACAACTCTACAAGCGGAACGCCTTCCGCTGCATAAATATTCCAACTTAAAGAAAGCAATGCACTTTCCGGTCTGTTACGAACCGGCAAACTCTGGTACTGCAACTCTCCAAGCCGCCAAATAAATAAATCCATCCCCGTAAGTTCTTGGTTAGTCAGGTCGTCCACCCAGCCTTCCGTCGTCTTCGTGATGGTGATATTCCGAACTTGTTTGCCGTCGATACGGCTAAGCTTCTGCTTTACCGCCTCGCCGACATTAACATCAAAAATTGGCTTTTCCTGCAAAGCAAATGCTGTAACTTTCAGCTGGTTCACAAGACCAGAGGAAAGTTCCACCGGATCAGGCTGTCGGCTATCTTTTGCTTTATACTCATCTTTGTCGTCATCACGCTTAAAAACAACAAGCGTGGTCGGCTCAGACGAGCCTTTCTGCCATACAGAAATCGAAAAATCAGCAACAGCACCTAACAACTTTTCATTCGATTCGCAGGATGCTCCGCCATTAACAAGCGTATGGATAAACAGATCTGCTGATTTTTGATTTACAGTGTGCTTCTTAAGAGCTTCAGGATACGTAAAGGTAAATCCATCATCAGAACGTTCTATTTCCCAAGTCCCTGTACTTTCTCCCTGCATTCTAATCTTTGTAATGCGATCTGCTGGGACAGCAAGGAGTCGAGAATCAATAAAGGTTGCAACAGGCTGATCCAGCAGATTAACAATCTCTGGAGGAACCATACAAACCTGACCATCACCTTTTCTGGCATAAAAGATCTCACCACTTGCAGTGGAATGTCCAATGCCGAGGTGCCAGATATTCTTTCCGGATAAAGTAATCCGAATTTTCGGGTTGTCCAGACCGTAATCGAGTATCTTTTCAGGTTCTACCTCAGCACAGTTTTGTGGAGGCATTTCACGCAGTTTCGTGAATAAAGACTCAATAACGTCTTGACGGGCAAGACACTTTTTACCGTTGAACAAAATAAACCAGCGTCCTTTTTCCCGTACAAAAGAAAAATGGCCGCTGTTATTTAGTAGATTAATCTTCTCTACAACCTCGGACGGTTGTGTAAACCAAGAAGCATTGCTCACGCGCGATGAATTAGTGCGCTGATATTTTTGTACTCCTGCTACAACTCCGGCAGAGAGAAGAAGCAGAGCAATTGCTACTAGTAATGTTTTTTTCATAAACAACCGTTCAACGGTTTAGTTAATGATAACGTCTGGTACCATCGCCATCATCACAAAAATACGGCTAACTGCGTTTGCAGGACTCCCTGCCGATGTAAACAACAAAAAAAACGCAGACCATCCGGCAAGCTTTGCAGTATACCCCCCTATACAATGTCTGTCAACAAAACGTGACTTTTTACACTATCTCCACATACCTGCCCGCCATTACAGTGCCTTTCTTTACATTATTTTCCGTTTGAAAGTTCACAGCAAATCAGACTTGCAGAATGCTGCACCAGCCTGTTAATGCCTCTACAGCCCTGTTCAGTGCGTCATACTTATGGCCCCACAAAACAGGAACCATATCGAAAGAAACGACCAGACTTCACCCGTCTTTTTTCATCTGCACAACGTGAAAAAATAAAAGTAAACGGAAAGTCTGTCAGGAGAATTCATGGCAAAAGAAAAACTAAGCTACGTTCAAAAACAGTGCATCGGCAGCGCAGGCAAGCTGATGCAACAAACCGAAATGATTCATCCCGGCGCACGTATTGGCGTCGCAATGTCCGGCGGCATGGACAGCTGGGTACTCATGCAGACTCTTCTTTACCGCCAGAAAATTGTTCCATTCAAGTTTGAAATGATGGCCCTGCACATCAATCCGGGCTTTGACAGCACATGCCACGCCCCACTTGCCCCATGGCTCGTAGAGCACGGCATTCCATATCACATCGAGACAACCACAGACGGCCCCGATGCGCATTCCGATGTAAACCGCAACAACTCTCCCTGCTTTTACTGCGCCATGAAACGCCGCACCCGACTGTTTGAGCTCTGCAAACAGTACAACCTCACTCACCTTGCTTTCGGACATAATGCGGACGACTTGGTCGGAACATTTTTAATGAACCTGTACGAAGGCGGTAGCGTTCGTGGCATGTCAATTAAAGAAGATTTCTTTAATGGCGATCTAACAGTTATCAGGCCGTTACTTATGGTCAAAAAAGACATCATCCGAAAATGCGTCAAGCAATGGAATCTACCGCTGTGGGACAACCCGTGCCCTTCCGCATTTGACTCCCGCCGCAAGGACGTAATGGACGACTTCTGGGAGCTTGCAGGCAAGTATAAGAACCTGAAGCAAAACGTATTTAACGGCCTTACCAGATGGCAGCTCGGCTTGACACTTGACTCTAAAGAGAAGTAATCTCCAAAAATTATTTTTTTCACCCTAACTTCCGAGCATTCGAAAGATAATATGCTGTTTAATCGCTATCATGTTGTTGTCTTCAAGGACAATCAGGGGCACTGCAAAAAAGTTAGCCTGCGCGGCTGGTTTTTTGTAGGCATCCTCTTTTTGCTCCTTTCTCTCTCAGCGGGAAACATCTACCTTTGGAAATACTACCATCAATCACAAGTCCTTGCGCAGGACCTTGCTGACTCAGAGAAAACCATTTTTGAACAGAACAGCCAAATTTTAAGCATGGTGGACAAACTCCGTATTGTTCAAAAAGACCTTCAACGCGTTCAACAATTCGATACAAAACTGCGTATTATGATCAACCTTGATAAGGATCAAGGCGATACAGCCTCTGCTGTAGGCGGAGCAAAAACAAAAGATTTTACTGACAACTACCTGCCGATTCACAGGCAGGAACTTCTTGCACGGAAAATTCACAGCTTCTTAAAAGACCTCAACACAGAAGTTCGGCTGGAAGAAGTAAACCAGCAGGAATTAATTCAGACATTCCGCAAAAACCAGCGCCTACTGGCCGCAACACCGTCTATCTGGCCTACAGAAGGCTGGGTGGCTTCACCATTCGGCCCTCGTCGCTCTCCCTTCACCGGTCGTAGAGATTTCCACAAAGGTATAGATATCGCCAACCGCATTGGCACCCCTATTTACGCTACAGCCGACGGACGTGTATCATTTACAGGCACAGGCGGCGGTTACGGTATCAACCTCATGGTCAACCACGGCGCAGGGGTCATCACACGGTATGCTCACCTGAAACGATATTTGGTGAAGAAAGGTCAAAAGGTTAAGCGCGGTGAATTAATTGCTTACATGGGCAACACAGGACGCTCAACTGGCCCCCACCTTCACTACGAGGTTAAGCTGAACGGCGTAGCTCTAAATCCGAAAAAGTTTATCCTAAATTAAAAAAAATGACACAGAGGTAGTGCAACACTACCCCTGTGAAACTTCTGACTCCAGCCGACCATATACTTATCCCGTTTTTCTTGTTTGCACTGACAACAAGCATTACGAACAAACTATTCACTTCTTAAAAGAGAATGTATTCGTTCAACTAGCGCTCTGACAGCGCTTATCAGCGGGATACCATCGGCAAACAAAACACCTTTCGTTGAAACCAAAGAGGCTGCCCTACATAGTTAGGACAGCCTCTTTTCGTTATTCAAGTTAGCAAATTCACCCATGAAAAGGTTACGAACGAAATGCTCTCACCTAATAAAAATTTTTAGGAGGGGAACTGAAGGAGATAAAAAAGTCTCAAGCCAGCCGGAAGCAAGACGACGGCAAAAAACTATCGAATAATTCGTCCGCTAGATTTGGCAGCAAATTTGGCGAGAAGGTAGAGCTTTGTTCCCAGCCAATCGATTACGAGTGGCGGAGAGACTAGCGCGTTAAGAGAATCCTGACACTCACTAAGCACTTCATCCAGCTTACGCTGACGCCCCATATCAAGCTGCGCGAACAGACGCGCCAACTCACCACCCTTCCTACCAGTTATGGCATTAGCGAGTTCATGCTGACAGTGAACTATAAGATACGTTGCTAGTGGCGCATCCAGCGCACCACGAGTACCTGTTTTGGCAAGAAGCCCTGTACCTTCAACCATAAAGTTCGCAAGCACATCTGACCATTCATGTACGTCATCAGAAAAAGCAGAAGACGTTTCACCTGTTGGCCATGCAAGAGTGACCACCCAGCTTCTTGAAACAAGAGTTGGCAACAGACGCTCACGCTGCGGAGCGAGAAGAAGAAAACTTGTGTTTGGGCGCGGTTCCTCAAGTGACTTGAGGAGGGCGTTAGCCGATGCGATGCTCAAAGATTGAGCTTCGAAAAGAACGACCACGCGTTTCTTTTCAGATCGGGGCGGCTCGCCGAGGATGGAACGAAGTTCACGGATCCATTCAATCTTGATGGTACCGGTATTGTTCGGCTCACCGTCAAAACCGATGGAGCCTGCTCGTCCGTCGAAGAAAAATAGATCGCGCGAAGATTTTGTAATCATCTGCCTGCATGCACTGCATTCCAGACATGGCGCGGGGGAATTGACGCAATTAAGGCGCGCAGCCCAATAGAGCGCCACAGCTTCACGTTCGTCGGCGGTTCCACCTTCGAACAGGACAACTTGTGGCGGATCTTCTGCGAGCTGCTCAATAAAGCCCCGCACTCTGGCATGACGAGCATCCAGAGACGGGGCTATAATATCATGAGGCTCCAGAGCGGACTGGGTTACTTGGTCTTTTGACATACCCAAACCGTTACCTCCGGGGAATTAGCGCATGATGGTCTGATCGCGTTCAGGGCCAACAGAGATGATGCTTACGCGTACACCTGTGAGGTCTTCAATGCGTTCAATGTACTTCTGACAATTTTCTGGAAGATCTTCCCATTTAGTTGCCTTGGTGATGTCCTCATCCCAACCTGGAACAGTTTCGTACACTGGAGTGCAGTCGCCAAGAGCGCCCTGATCCTGAGGGATAACGGTAACACGTTCACCTTTGTACTCGTATGCGGTGCAGATTTTGATTTCTTTCATACCGCTGAGAACATCAAGCTTGGTAAGAGCAATGTCAGTAGGACCGTTGAGACGTGCTGTCTCACCGAGAACAACGAGATCAAGCCAACCGCAACGACGGCGACGGCCGGTAGTAGCACCAAACTCGTGGCCTTTTTCCTGCAGGTAAGTGCCGTCTTCATCGAAGAGTTCAGTCGGGAACGGACCTGCACCAACACGGGTTGTGTAAGCTTTAACGATTGCAATAATACGATCAAGACGGTTCGCTGGAATGCCGCCGCCAGCTGATGCGTTACCTGCAACAGTATTGGAAGAGGTTACGAACGGGTAAGTACCGTGGTCGATGTCAAGGTGGATACCCTGAGCACCTTCAAACATCACGTTCTTACCAGAGTCGAATGCTTCCCAGATTTCACCAGTAACATCGGCAAGATATGGCACAAGACAGTCACCTGCTGCCACAACTTCTTCGAATACTGCGTCAACGGAAATAGCTTCACGACCATACAGGCTGGTAAACAGAGCGTTCTTCTCAACCAGAGCTGCTTCAATTTTTGAACGAAGCAGAGCATGGTCAGCAAGATCACCGGCACGGATGCCGATACGGGCTGCTTTATCTTCGTAGCATGGACCGATACCACGACCGGTAGTACCGATTTTGTCTTCAGCAGACTTGTAATCTTCACGAGCACCATCAAGCGCACAATGATATGGCATGATGAGGTGAGTTTTTTTACTGATTTTCAGGCGTTCAGGACTAACATCAAGTCCTTTTACGCGAAGGCCTTCAATCTCTTTCCAAAATACGCCCGGATCAAGTACTACACCGTTGCCAATGAGGCATTTCTTGCCCTCGTGCAGGATGCCTGAAGGGATGAGATGAAGGATGTATTCCTTATCACCTACGATTACAGTATGACCGGCGTTATTTCCGCCCTGGAAGCGGACGATTACGTCGATGTCGCGGGTAAGGAGGTCAACAATTTTACCTTTGCCTTCGTCTCCCCACTGAGCGCCCATCACGATTACGTTTGACATTAGCCTCTCCTTCTGGAATGAAACTGCTTCTTTGCGACATTGGCTACCCAAGGAACGCAAAAAATGCATCTTCTCTTAATACACTCTTTGCATCCCCGTCAATTGATTACAGGAGAAATTTTCACTAGCGACGTATTAGATTCATGTTATAATACCGCTAAGATGAAAAAAACTACAGGTACGGTTCGTTACCTTGCCTCGGAGATTTTATGAAGAGACGTTTTTTCACCTCATGGGAAGCAGTACTCCTGCTCCTCCTCATATCAGCACAGACAGCGCTTATGGTAGGCCCGGAAATCGTGACCTACCTCTACCGCATTCCGCCGGTACGTGTTGTTGTGCCCAACGTCTCCCAGTTTTCCTCTCTTGTCTCCCCATACGGCCTTGGCGTCGATGGCGAACTTCTAAGTAGCTTTGCCAAAAAAAAGGGCTACACCATCAACATTGTCCGTGTAAAAAGCGCAGAAGAAGCATGGAAGCTCATCTCTCATGACGAAGCAGACCTGCTTGTAGGATTCGGCGGCGATATTCCAGCAGAATACACAAAAAAGATCACCGCAGGGCCTGCGTATGATGAATACCAGTCTGTAACCATCAAAGACACCTCACAAGCTGACAACAAAGAACTTCAAGCGCTTTGCAGCAGCCTGCTGGACTCCGTTCCTGAAGGCGTTGACGAGGCAATTTATAACGAAAATGCTACGTTCCTTTCATCTCTGGCGGATGCCCTTCCTGAAGTAGTTTCCCCACGGAAAAACAGTGAACCTTCCGGTCAAACGCCTTATGCAAAAGAAATACTGAGCAAGACCACACCAGCCCCGCAAAAAAAAGAGCAGCGCAAGGAAGCACCCGCAACAGTTGTAACAGTAAACGAAGACGCGCTTGAGAATGTGGACTGCGTCAATTTTGACCGTTTCCACATGTACCACCTCATGTCATTCGACAGCGATGAAGGCGGTACAGCGCAGATCGATGTACGCAACTTCACCATGCTCCGACCATTCTTCCTTGACGTAGTACCAAAATCGCAAGCCAATGACGGCGGTTCATACCGCTGGTTCTGGCGCAACAAATTTTTTGCAGAAGCCGGATTACAGAAGGATCTGACAGAGTTCTGGAAAGAGGTTGAAGCCAAAGGCACTGTCGCTATTTTAAAAGAAAAACATTACGGCTTCTTCCCTGAAGATTTGAACTATTACGTTATCGGAAAGCTGAAAAAAGCATTACGTAGAAAAATGCCGAAGTATGCAAAGACAATGAAAAAGGCGAGCGAAGAGAATGAAATAGACCCGCTCTTGCTTGCAGCCGTCATTTTTCAGGAATCACACTTCAACAACAATGCACGCAGCAGAACCGGTGTACGCGGCCTGATGCAGATTACACAGGCAACAGCAAAAGAGCTTGGCATCAACCGTATTGATCCGCACCAGTCAATCATGGGCGGGGCAATGTACTTACGTAAACTTTGGGATAGATTGGAAGACCAGAATCTTGAGAAATGGGACAGGTGGTTCTTTACACTTGCTGCATACAACCAAGGCTACGGGCACGTTCTTGACGCCATTAAGCTTTCTCAGAAGCGCGGCGGCACAGGAAAAACGTGGCAGGAATTAAAAGACATCCTGCCGCTTCTGGCCTGGAAACGTTATTATTCACAGACCAGACACGGCTACTGTCGCGGCTATGAAGCCGTAACCTACGTGGAAAATATCCGGTACTATTATTACCTTATCAACGGATTAGTCGCTCTTTCTAGGCCGGAAGGCGAGCACCTTGGCGAGCTTAGGAGCAGCATTAGTTCCGCTACACCCAACAGTTGATTGCGTATCGTTTTCGGCTTCACGCTTCACCATGTCAAAAGCTGCCTGTGGCGGCAGACTGCGAACATGACCCTGCTCTGACTCTGCCCAGTGATGGTTGAAAAGCTGGTTTTTCCAGCGCACAGCCTGAATTAACGAGAAAATCAACGCAGACTCTTCCCATTCCCGACTCGGTTCAAAGTTTTCTGTCTTTTCTGCGTACTTTTCCCACAACCCCATAAGGGATGCTTCGTCGTATCCATTCAGTTGTGCAGCTAATTTTCGAAGGGCGCGTTCCATAGCAGTAAATTGCTCCTTTCTACATGTGAATATTGGTGGTACCGAATCACTACTGCAATCTGCCATTGCCTTCAAATGAAAATTGCCCCCTGTGCTACTGTATGATAGTTTCTTGCGCCTCAGGGGGTGTTGTTGCCGAGTTTTGGCAACTAAACTCGGCGATGCACCACATGTTTGTGTTTTATTTGGGCTACTAACATAACAAGCGGAGTCAAAACCTCATGAGCGACTTGAAGAATATGTACAAAACCATTCTCGGTGACCCTTTTCCATCCGAGATGAAAGTTCAACTGGGCGATCAAGAGCTTGTGTATCGCAAGCGCACGTGGGAAATTGACGGGGAAGAAAAAGGGCTGCGCTACGGCGAAAACCCTGACCAGCCGGCAGCTGTGTACGAGCTGGCTGAAGGCTCCCTTACTCTGGGTGGTGTAGAGTTTCGTGGACCGGGCAAAGGACTTGTTTCTGCCTTGACTGAAGAAAACATGCTTCAGGCAGGCAAACATCCTGGTAAAACCAACCTGACAGATGTTGATAACGCCATTAATATTTTGCAATACCTTACTGCAAAACCGGCTGCCCTCATCTTAAAACACAACAACCCTTGCGGTGCTGCTTGGTCAGACAAGGGTGTTGCAGATGCGCTTCATAAAGCCTTCTGGAGTGACCGCATTGCTGCTTTCGGCGGCGCGGTAGTGGTAAACCGTCCTATGGATCTTGAGTGCGCTAAAATTATTAACAGCGCATACTTTGAAGTAGTCGCAGCACCTGCATTTGAAGAAGGTGTTGTTGAAGAGCTGAAAAAACGCAAGAACCTGCGTATTCTCGAAATTCCGGGAATGGCGCATCTTGAAGAGCTGGTAAACGTACCGATGCTCGACTTCAAGAGCCTTATTGACGGCGGTATCGTAATGCAGCAGTCCTTCCGTAACCGCATTCTCAGAGCAGATGACTTTATCCCTGCTACTGCGGAAAAAGACGGCGTGGAAGTAGCAGCACGTAAGCCTACAGCACAGGAAGCGGACGACCTCCTCTTTGCATGGGCTGTTGAAGCAGGTGTTACCTCCAACTCTATTATCTTTGCACGCAACGGTGCTACCGTATCTATCGGTACCGGCGAGCAGGACAGGGTTGGCTGCGTAGAGCTTACTATCCACAAAGCATACACAAAATTTGCTGATATGCTGGCATGTAAGGAACACGGAATTTCTTTGTACGAACTTAAGCTCAAAGCGCTTAAGGACAAAGAAGCACAGGCTATTCTGGACGACATTGAAGCCCGCACCCGCGCTGAAAAAGGTGGACTCATGGGAACCGCAATGGTTTCTGACGGATTCTTCCCGTTCCGCGACGGTGTTGATGCAGCACTCGCACACGGCGTAAGTGCTATTGCACAACCGGGCGGCTCTATTCGTGACCATGAAGTTATCGAAGCTGTAAACGAAGCTTCACCGCAGGTAGCTATGGTCTTCACTGCTCAACGTTCCTTTAAGCATTAAAAAAGCATTTCCTGCGGGCAGAACAATTTCCGCCCGCAGGAAATTCCTGTATGCTTACATCCAAAAAATTTCGCCTTCTCTATGGAGGCATCCCGAAAAATACACGGTGAAAAACACACCGCATAGATATGAATGAATTCCGGCATAAGCCGGTATCAACTAAAGCAGGTAATATGAGTTCTTCTTCTCTGGTCCGGTACCCCGGGCCGGGCTGTGTTGTAGAGTTTATGCACGGTAACAAGGCTCAGCAAGGCTGGGTACTTGACGAACAGGGCGGGAAACTACGGCTTCTTACTATCAACAAACGCGAGATGAAGCTTGCTTCCTCACGTGTTCTTCCATGGGCAGGTCCAACATACTCCGGTGAACATTCACGTCAGCAAATTGGTGCGATCTTAGAAGAGCATCGGGCAAAACGTGACGCTATGAGTGCTGAAATTGATGCGCTCGAACTATGGGATTTTGCACAGGGAGAAGTAGATAAAGAATCCATCCAGTGGTTTGCTGAACTCTTATGGGAAGAACCAACCATTGACCAACTTGCTGCCCTTGGCAGCGCAATGCTTGCCTGCAAAACACACTTCAAATTCCAACCGCCTGAATTTGAAATCTACACTGCTGAAAAAGTAGAAAAACGTCTTGAAGAAGATCGTAAACGTCTTGAACGAGAAGCGCTCGTCACACAGGGTGTAGGCTTTTTCCGCAGCCTATGGGAAAAACACTCCAAAGGCCGCGCACTCGGAAAAGAACCGGATAATGGTGTTGCAGAACAACTCAAAGACATCATCTTAAGCCGCATGGGCGATCCGGACAGCCACGAGATTGAGCAAGTATGGAAACAACTTGCTAAAGGCCTTCCAGACGATCCACATATGGCGCTGCATCTTGCTCGTGCATGGGACTTAGTGCCTCCACACCATAACTTCTGGCTTGACCGTGCAGCATACGACTGCTCCAACTGCTGGGCAGACGAATTCACAAAAGATGTTCAAGAGATAAAAGACAAGTGCCTTTCTGTTCGTCAAAAACCGGAAGAACGCACCTATATTTCTATCGACGCCGCCACCACCAAAGATATTGATGACGCGTTCAACATCGAACGCCGCGGTGACGGCGGCTATCGCTTACGTATTTCCCTTGCCTGCCCTGCTGTAGCATGGCCGTTCGGCAGCCGTTTCGACAAACATGTGCTGCGTCGAGCCACAAGTGTTTATCTGCCCGAAGGCGATTGCCACATGATGCCAACCGCACTCGGCACCGACTTTTTCAGCCTTCACGCAAAAGAAGACCGTCCGTCGCTCGTTCTTGACATTGAATGCAGTAACACAGGTGAATTAGAGCGTTGTACTCCGGTTCCTGTATGGGTTAATCTTGCAGCAAACCTGACCTACATTGACTCTGAAGCAGTCCTTAACGGTAGTGGCGCAGACACTCCTGCCGCTGTATTTACAGAGCAGATTAAGGTTGCTGCAGAACTTAGCGACAAGCTTCAGGAACAGCGCATTACCAATGGTGCTGTAATCATCGAACGAAACGATCCAAAGGTTAAACTTTCTGGAGAAGGAAGCGATATCAAAGTAGATATTGTTTCTGCGGATGAAACTCCACAGGCCATGAAGCTTGTAAGTGAAATGATGATTCTTGCGAACTCCGGCGTCGCTTTGTGGGCAAAAGAGCACGGCATTCCTCTGCTGCACAGAACACAGGACGTAGCAGTACCAAAAGAATATGTAGGTGTATGGAGCGAACCGCACGACATCGCACGTGTTGTAAAAGCGCTGTCTTCTGCAATTCTTGAGATAACTCCGAGACCACACAGAGGTATCGGTGTGAATGCCTACAGTCCGATCACTTCTCCGCTGAGACGCTACCCTGACCTTGTCAACGTGGCACAAGTAATACACTATACTGCTACCGGTGAAGCACAGTGGTCGCGTGATGAAATCACCGCCATGCTTCCTCTACTGAATGCCCGCCTTGATTCTGTAGGACAAATTCAGCGTTTCCGCCCTCGTTACTGGAAGCTCTTATACTTCAAGCAACAGGGTGACAAAGTATGGCGTGACGCAATTGTTACTGAAGAAAACGATGCCTTCGTGACGGTTTCTTTACCGAACGAGCAAATTTTTGTACGTGGCAGACGTAAGTCATTTGGCGATAAGGTGAATCCGGGGCAACAATTTATGGTTCGCATCGGCAAGGTTCACCCTTTAAATAACGAAATCCAAATTCTGGATGCAATGGAATGTTAACAACCTGTTCTGTAGCTACACACAACTGTAGGTAGCAAGACGCAGGTATTGATTAGCTATCGCAAGGAGAGTGAACATGCTGGCAAAACTTCTCTGGCTTGGTATCGCGTACATTATGGGTTCCATCCCGTTTGGTCTGGTTATCGCTAAAGCTACCTGCGGAATCGATCCACGACTTGATGGCAGTAAAAACGTTGGCGCAACCAACGTAGCCCGTCTTTGTGGCTTTAAGTTCGGCGTTGCAACTCTGATATGTGACCTTCTTAAAGGCGCAATTCCGGTAGCAATCGCATTTACCATCAGTCACAACTGGTTATTTTTAAGCCTTGTTGCCCTTGCAGCCCTCATGGGACATGTACGTTCCTGCTTCCTTGATTTTAAAGGTGGCAAAGCTGTAGCAACAACTGTTGGCGTTTTTATTCCGCTGGCATTTTACCCGATGCTTTTTAGCTGCATTGCCAGTGCATTTGTAATCTGGCGCTCCGGTTATGTGTCTTTGGGTTCACTTACACTCGTAGTAACCCTTCCTATATTCCTGTTCCTGTCCGGTCATTGGTCCTTTATTCCTTTGGCTCTCGTAGTGCTTGCACTCGTATTCTGGACTCATAGAGAAAACATCGGTCGCCTCTCTCGCGGCGAAGAAAAATCGTGGCTTAAAAAGAAGCACGAGGAACAAGCATAATGAAAAACGCATCAGTATTCCCTGAATATCGGGGAGAGATGGAATACTACTGTCTTGGTTGTGGAAAACACTTCGGCATCGAAGAACTTTTGTACACCTGCCCAGAGTGTGGCGGCGTATTCCTGCTCGACAACCTCGACTTTGAAAAACTTTCCGAACGTACCGGTGAAGAATGGCGCGAACTGTTCGACACCCGTGCAGCTTCCAAGAACTCCGCACTGCGCGGCATCTTCCGTTTCTACGAATTGATGGCACCAGTTCTTGAAGAAGAAGACATCGTCTACTTAGGTGAAGGTAACACGCCTATCGTAGAAGCGAACGACCACCTTGCTGAAAAAACAGGTATTCGTTTTGCTTTCAAAAACGATGGTCAGAACCCAAGTGCGTCTTTTAAAGACCGCGGCATGGCGTGTGCTTTTGCCTACTTAAAAGCCCTCGTACGCAAACACGGCTGGGACGATGTTCTTACCGTATGTGCATCCACAGGTGACACATCCGCAGCAGCGGCTCTGTACGCCTCACACATCGGCTCTCCGCTCAAGTCTGCAGTACTCCTGCCACACGGCAAAGTTACCCCGCAGCAGCTTTCTCAGCCTCTTGGTTCCGGTGCGACCGTACTGGAAATCCCAGGGGTATTTGATGACTGCATGAAGGTTGTAGAAAACCTTGCAGAAAACTACCGTGTTGCCCTGCTCAACTCCAAAAACAGCTGGCGCATTCTCGGTCAGGAATCCTACGCATTCGAAATTGCGCAGTGGTATGACTGGGATCTCAAAGGTAAATGCGTATTCGTACCAGTAGGTAACGCAGGTAACATCACCGCTGTTATGGGCGGGTTCCTCAAACTGCATCGCCTTGGCATCATCGAAGAGCTTCCACGTGTATTCGGTGTGCAGTCTCACCACGCAGACCCAGTATACCAGTACTACAGCGTAGAAGACCCTGAAAAACGAGAATACAAGCCGGTTGCGGTTACTCCGTCCGTTGCACAGGCTGCAATGATCGGTAACCCTGTATCCTTCCCACGTGTTAAGCGTTTCGCAGAGCAGTTTGAAGCTATCGGCGGCAAAGGCTCTTTCCAGGTAATACAGGTAACCGAACAGTCCATCATGGATTCCATGATCGAAGCTAACATGAACGGACACATTGCATGTACTCAGGGCGGTGAATGTTACGCAGGCCTCAAACGAGCAAAAGAACTCGGTCTCATCGCTGAAGACGAGTTTGCAATCCTTGATGCTACCGCACATGCGCTCAAGTTCTCCGGCTTCCAGGACATGTACTTCAGCAATAACTTCTCGCCAGAATTCGGTGTACAGCCAGACACTTCTCTTGCAAATGCACCAGAGCTGGTCATTGAAGAATCTGCAAAAGCAGAGCTGGCACCTGAAGCATTCACTGAAGCTGCTGCCAAGACAATTGCCAACAAGCTGGGGCTTCATAGCAAATAGTTTTAGTAATTAATTGGCCGGAGGCAAACCTATATCGATTGCCTCCGGCAACTTAAGAACCCTTTTGAAAAAGGGCTTCTTAAGAATCTCCTAAAACTTTTACTTGCGAGGTCGGCACGTTGTTTGCTCAATCTCGCGGCTTAAGCTCCACAACCTTTAGTAAGCCCCAAAAAGGCTGTTCCACTATTGTTGGGACAGCCTTTTTTATACTATAATTTCTTTGACAATCATTGAACTAGAGCTAGGCAAGACGTTGCAACCACTCAACAAAATGAATAACATCTGATTGCTATAGAAAAAAGTCACGCTGCCATACCAGCCCTAAACACCCCTCAGTTGTAATATGCGTTTTTTTGCATTACCGTTAATAACAATTTTGTAATTAACAACGAGAGCCGCTTAGACCGGGGGATTTTTCGGAAAATGGAACGTACAACACAGCACGACTCAACATCATATCCCTCTTTACTCACATGGCACTGGTATCTGCTTGCATGGGGAGCAGGTCTTTGGGGGGCGCGTTACTTCCTGCCTTCGTTGGCAGCCCTTGCCTCTATTATCTTTTTTTACGTACTCACCCGTCTTCTCTCTCACCAGCCCTCTAAAGAGAATATTTCTTCCCCAATACTCGCGACGACACAAAGAATGGTACGCCTCTGTGTAGTTTTTACCATCTTCATATTAGGATTACAGGTTGGTACCGCCACTCTGGCAAAACGCCCTTTTGATATCAGCAAGCCTGAAACACTTCCTCAGATTGTTCTCGATAAGAAGTATACACAGGTTACCGGAACAATACGTGAAGTTATCACGTCGCCAGACCGACGCATAAAATTTATTCTAACAGACGCCAGCTATACGTCAGAAGGGGAAGAAACGCCCATTTCTGGAGACATTGTCTGGACATGGGCAAACCGCAAGGACGCATGGAACAAACAGCAGAAAGCGACTATTACGTCGACTAAAGGGGCAACTAAGCTTCAACCTTCCGCACAAGACACATTTTCTGCATCTGGCAGCTCAACAATTGAGCAGTTGCGCCCTATGGTAGGCGAAACAGTCTCCATTCGGGCCAAGCTGGCACCAATTGTCGGCTTTCGAAACAAAAGTCTCTGGAACAGTGGTGACTACTGGCAAAACCGTGGGATCTTCTGGCGCATATACACATGGGGTGACAAATCTATCCCCACCCGTTCTGGTAACGTTTCATTTTGGACGTTATGGCGAGAAAAAATGCGATTCCACGTCTCTCAACAGCTTAAAGAGCTTGAACACACAAGTGCCATACAAAAACTTTCATCCGTATTCGATGCAAACGCACTGAATGATGCGCTGGATATTATCCCAGCCTTACTCTTCGGCGATAAATACAATCTTTCAAGCAAGCGTTACACCCAGCTTTCACACGCCTCGCTTTCACATTCATTTGCTCTTTCGGGAATGCATCTGGCGATTGTCGCCTTAAGTATTTCATTCTTACTTACGCTCTGTGTACGCCAAGCCAACATTTACGAACTCATCAGCCGTCCTAAACTGTTTGCTCTGGGAATACTTCCTGCTGCAGCTGTGTACGTCTGGATTGGCGGCGGTTCTCCCTCGTTGGTACGGGCATTCATCATGCTATGTTGCTGGTGCGTTCTACTGCTGTTCAACCGTCCCAAGGTCTTTATGGACGGACTATTCTGGGCGATTGCCATCATGACAATAGCCGACCCGCTTATCGTTTTTGATCTACGCCTACAGCTTTCAGCGTTAGCAATCGTGGCTATGATCATTGCTTTGCCCATGCTCTCAGTACTGAAAGAATATCTACTGCCTAAGAAAACAACCCGTTTTCAACGCATCAAACGGGCTATGTTCGATATCCTAGTCATATCCATTGCAATTCAACTTGTATTGCTCCCAGTAACGATCTGGAACTTTAATGAGCTATCCTTATGGAATGTACTGAACGTCCTGTGGCTACCGCTTCTAGGGATGGTCATCATGCCGGTATTACTTCTCGGCCTTATTACAGCCTGCATAAGCATGGCTCTTCCAGTTGTTGCTCCTATCTCTGAAGCATTCTTTGCCGTTGCTGCCGTACCAGTGACAGTTCTATTCGCCTTCCTTGATGACATGGATAAAGCAGGATTCCTACGGCCTATCATTATGAACCGCCCGCATTGGATTGAAATTTTTGCATGGTACGGGTGCATCGTATCAGCCCTCGTCTGGTGGAAAATTGAAGGCAAAGAAGTCATGCAAGCACTCTATACATCTCTGAGTGAAGGCGCTCCGACATGGGAAAACAAGTTGTTTACGGCTGTTGGTCTCCCACTGATAGGTGATGATATCGAGCAACGAGAAACTGAGCCACCATTCGTAATGCGCAACATTGAGGACTCTACTCATTGCGCTGGCAAAGGTATTATTCAATGCAAACAGAGTACACGCAGCGCTCTCTCGCGCTGGGCTGCTCGTTTAGCTTTGTCGTGCTTCGTGCTGTTGCTATTCATTCCTGATGCTCTGCACGCTTACAAAGGAAAGCATAGAACTCGGCTGAATGTTCTCGACGTAGGTCAAGGGCAATCCCTGCTTCTTACCTTTCCTAATGACAAACGTATGCTCATTGATGGAGGAGGATTCCCTTCACGCACCTTTGATGTAGGGCACGCAATCATAATGCCGTGCATTACGCGTCAACACGACGCAGCCTTGCAATGGGTCATATCTACACATCCAGATGCAGACCATCTTCGCGGGCTGTTTTACCCGATCAAATACGCAGATGTGAAAGGATATTTTGCAGCAGAAGCTACTCCAGAGGGGTGGAACAAAAAACAGCTTACCCAAGCTCTCGCTAGCGCAGGATTAAAGAAACAAGTCCTGTCAGCTGGAGATGTACTCACCATCTCGGAAAATCTTGAGCTTGAGGTGCTGCACCCCAATGAAAATTCGCAACTTGATGGAAACAACAAATCGCTAGTGCTCCGCCTTGTACGCCACAGCGGGACTGGAAGAAAAGGACTAGCACTGATTACAGGTGATATTGAGCTGAAAGGTATTCAGGAACTCATGGAGTCAAAAGTAGATTTGCGTGCTGACATACTCATCCTGCCACATCACGGTTCAGAGTCCAGTTATTCACCTACGTTTTATGACGCGGTAAATCCAAAAATTGCTATTGTCTCATGCGGTTTTTTGAACAAATACAAATTCCCCTCATCCACAGTAATGAATGAATTACACCGCAAAGGAATACAAACTGTTACGACAGCACAAAAAGGTGAAGTAGAACTCTTTCTAAAGTAGGCCAACTTATTAGAATAGAATTATTTTGACATTAGAAGGTGTTAGATAGCATTAGATTGATTATTTTTCGCAAAATAACGCTAAAAGAACTTGTGGAATATAGGCGATATGGTAGGAAAAAAGAAAGCATACTGGCTGGTTGGTAGCAAACCGAACACTACCCCTCGGAGTTATCAGCTACCAAGATGCTGCAGGAAATAGGTTCGGATATTATCCGGACATGCGGCGGCCCCATTCCGCTTAAAAAACAGGGCCGCTACACACATTATCCTGATGCTGAAGAGTGACCAGCTCTAGCAGCAAGTCCCTGAAGGATGACCCCCTTCAAGAGACAATATCTCAAAAAGGGCACGCGAAAGCGTGTCCTTTTTAATTCGGAATCAAAAAAATAATGCTATTCGAAGAAACTTGCAACCTTCGCTTTCAACTCCGTCAAATCTACAGATTTCACAACGTAACAATCTGCAGCAATCGACTTCATATCATGCTGAAAGCTGTCGTATGCTGTACTCAAGATAACAGGCAACGTTGCATGCGTTGTCCGGATCTCCTGCAATAAATCTAATCCGGTAACCTGTTGATTAAGCCTGATATCCAACACAACAACATCCGGACCTTCTCGAGCGAGCACATCCAGAATAGGTTCAGAACCATCAGAAAGCGCTACTTTGTAGCCGTCCTCTTCAAACGCGTCTTTGTATAACAGACGAATATTCTCTTCATCATCCACGATCAACACTTTTTTATCAGCCATATCATTCTCCCCCGAAACGGAAAAAAAGAACAATTCTCTACAAGGTAATCTCTTGTAGAGGCTGATTATGCAATGATTAAAACTTTGCAGGGAAATCATAGCAAAAGAATGAAGAGCGGGCTCGTCCCTTCAAATAATACCGCGTATACTTGTCATACACTGAAAACAAATGCAACGACATTCATAACCGCTTAATTAGAATGTATAACCTTAAAAAAACGTGGAGGTATTTTCTCAAACTCTGCAGTACGTTTCAACTCTACTTCAACGTCTGCCTATACAACAACACATAAAAGCTATAACACATTGAATTAAAAGCAACATAATGTCATCAACCACTGACTTCGCAACTTCTTGTCATGTTGTCGAAAATAAGTAATGTATGCACGGACTGTCGAGTAACTGTTTTGCACCAATGTAACTATTACAGCGACAGCTGCACAACGCTTATGGTTTAATGCAAACTCATGCCTCGGCTCATAAGAGGCAGGAGCCACTCAATAACTCTACCAACTTGGATATTCATAATGCCTGAAGAAAAAGTTGTTTACACCAGACCGTATGGAGTCACAGTAACACTCCAGCCACAAAACGAAACTCGAACACTTAAGGCTCGTTCTGTGCGCCAACTTTTAAACATTATTAAAGTAAGTCCAACCACTGTGCTTGTTATCCGCAACAAAGAATTACTTACACCAGACAGAAAGCTTTTTCACGGCGACGAAATTATCGTCCGCACCGTTGTATCCAGCGGCTAGCAGGCATTCGCTTGCGCAAAGCGCAGTGACTTCCCCCGACCTCATGCTTCGGCGTCAGTTCACCAAGACGCCGCATATATCTATAAGGAAAACACAGAATGAAATGTAAAGTATGTAAAGCAACTGCGGTTGTTTCACTTCCCAGCCACAATACCGGCTTTTGCGCTGACTGTTTTATGTCTTTCTACGAACGCTCTGTAGAACGCAGCATCCGTCGTCAAAAGCTGTTCACATTCGAAGATAAAATTCTCGTAGCCCTTTCTGGCGGTAAAGACTCCCTTGCCTGTGCGCTCGTACTAAAGAAGCTCGGCTATCAAGTTCACGGCCTGCACATCGATCTCGCAATTCCAGAAAGCTCAGCAGCTGCACGCGGTGTTGTTGAACGCTTCTGCGCAACACACGACATCCCACTCATTGTAAAAGAGATGGAAGAAGAAGATCTTCAGATCCCGCGTGTTAAAAAAGTTCTTTCCCGCTCCGTTTGTTCTGCATGCGGTCGAATCAAACGTTACTTCTTCAACAAAGTTGCCATGGATGAAGGCTTTACCGCCCTCGCCACAGGTCACAACCTTGATGACGAAATTGCACGACTTTTCTCAAACACCCTTCGTTGGGATATTCCACACCTCAGCGACCAAGGCCCACTGTTGGAAGCAGAAAACGGCTTTGCCCGCAAAGTACGTCCGCTCTTCCGCCTTACTGAATTTGAAAACGCAAACTACGCGTTCCTTAATGATCTGGAATACCATTACGCACCATGTCCATATTCTCCAGGCGCGACTTCCACAGCGTACAAAAAGCTCTGGAACCAGCTTGAAGAAGATATGCCGGGACGTAAGCTTGCATTTTACACAGCATTCCTCGCTCATGGCCGCGAGCCATTCCGTCAGTTCGAAAAAGAGGAAGGCACCAAGCCAGTACCTTGCGAACGTTGCGGATACCCGACATCAGCTGGCATCTGTGGCGTATGTCGCACCCGTGATGCTGTAGCTGCTGACAGCGAATAAACTTAACCAGCTAGGAGCTTTCGGCGAAGCTGCGACGCTTGTTTCCGACGGCTTACGAGCCCTGTTACGTCGTCGCTATCTGTAATATCTCGTTCCTTGAAAACAGCTACCGCTTAAAAAAAAGGCTTTAGAATCTCCTAAAACTTTTGCTTGCGAGTTTAGCCTGTTTCTTACAGACCATCCGGCTTATGCTCCACTACCTTTCATCGAATAAAAAAAGGGCTGTCCTAACTATGTAGGACAGCCCTTTTATTTAGCGAAGTCTTAAGTCGCCAAAGACAAAAAGCACGCCGAGCGCCCTCCTAAGATGACTTTTCAGCTCCCTCAAAAGATTCAAGTAACTGCACAGCCTCCTTATCACCGAGGTAACGCTTGAGCATACGCAACGGTGTTTCAGAAAGGTCAATCATAAGAAATGCATCAAGACTTCCGAAGGCAGTATCAACATGAAACGCACCAATTTTACCTGCAAGGCGAAGGTAGTGCTTAAAAAGAATCGGCATAGTTCTGCCATCTTCCATATCACGTACGAGACCGTTGAGACCGGTGAAGCTGAGGTCTGCGATATTGAACGCTGACGGAATACCTTTCGGGAGTTTGAGCTTAGGAGTTTTTTTGCCTGCTACGAGACTAGAAAGCTCTGTGTCGATATGATGCTCTTTCAGATAGTCCACAGCTGTCATGAGCGTAAATGGATTAAATTCGAGCGGCAAACTACATGGCCCAAACAGATAACGTGTACCAGGACGGCGAAGGATATACTGTCCGATCCCTTTCCAAAGCAACATCAACGGACTGTAGTCCTTCTGATATTCTGGATGTACAATAGCACGACCGAGCTCTACTGCATGTTCAAAACGGGAGAAAAACTCCGGTTTAAATTTAAACAGCGTGCTGCAGTACATACCTTTCACGCCGCTTCTTGGAACGATATTGTCAGTGCAACCGAGACGGTACGCTCCAGCAATACACTCTTTATTATCGTCCCATAAGATAAGATGGTCATATTCATAATCGTAAGTATCGAGATCAAGATCGAGACCTGTACCTTCCCCGACAGGACGGAAGGTTAATTCACGCAGGCGGCCAAGATCGTGCAACATGTTCGGAATCTGGAATGCTTGAGCTTCGAATACGGTAAACCCGTTTTCATTTACTAAGATTTGCTCTTTCGGAAGATTTTCGATTTCTCTCAGAAGCGAATCATGCGGACGAGCTTCTGCAATTTCCATCTGATCTTTTTCTTTTTTGAATGGTATAAAAAATTTCTTGGAAGAAGGACGCTTTGCAAGTGAATAGCTACGTACACGCAGGTAGTTTGTCACATCATCTTCTGTTGCAAAGGTCTTCAGCATGCTTGACGGGATAATATTCCCCACGCTGTAGGTAATTTTCTTATTCCGTTTGTTATAAAGCTGTGCAGGAAGCAATGCTGTGCGTGCAAGAGGATGCACCATGCCCATCATATTAAAGAACAGGCTATTACGTCCATGGAAATAGAGAGGAAGAACATCTGCATTAGTTTTGCGGATAATTCGCGCTACGTTTCGGTTCCAAACAGGATCAACAATACCACCCAGTTTAGGTTGAAGGTGGGAAACTTCTCCAGCAGGGAACACCACAAGGCTTCCACCTTCTGAAACATGGGAAATGGCATTACGAAGTCCACGGACATTAGCACGACGAGCCTCTTTGGTATCAAAAGGATTTACTTCAATCATGCATGGACGCAGCTCTGGCATGACTCCAAGTAAGAAATTCGCAAGGAACTTACACTCAGGACGTAATGGCAACATTTCTGCCATGAGCCCCAGTCCTTCAATACCGCCAAATGGATGGTTGGAAACGATAACAAGCGGCTTATCCAGCGGTATATCGCTCAGCCCTCTGCCCAGAGCCTCCATCTTTACATTTAAGATCTCCAATCCATTCTGACAAAAATCAAGGGGATTTTCTCGCCGGGAGATGCTGTCGTACACATTAAACAACCCATCTACACGAGTCATGTGCATCAATGGCTTTTTGATCGGTGCCAACACCTTCTTAACCTTAGGCGGAATAAAATCTAGATTAATATTTATATCTTCAATACTCCGTCTCATCATGGCCAACCTCTCAGGGCTAAATTCACTTACTACATGTTATGGTTAATGAATGTACTTTCATCGTACACTATATTTCAAAAGATAGTGCATAATAATTACATCAGTTTTTCAGTCACCTATCGGTTTTTTAATAAAAAATCGACTTAAAAAAACTATGATTCCAGCTCATTACTACTTTGGCAAAAAATTTGGGATTGTGATAATTCGATTACAATTGCATAGTGCCCCCGCCCCTTAAAGTAGGTACATACTCACAGAACAGATGTCTTTTTACAAAATTGTTATTCTAATTTCTCCATACAACATTTTTATGGACTCATTTTTGACAATATTGTTAAAACGCGCACTTTCAGCATTGTCTTTCTGACAAAATTGTCATATCTACAACTCAACTTAAATACCTATTTTCTGTAACACACTGTATTTACAGAACTGGCACTATATATGCTTTATATTTACCAACGAAGCATGCAAAAGCCTTACGAGGCATGTACCATTTTATATTGCGCGAATCAGTTTAAAGGAGAGATTTCATGAGTGGATCGTTAGCAAGACTTAACGCCATTTCGGCAGTAAACAAAACAACATCAACAAGTAAGCCTTTAAACTTCCTTGAAGAGAAGCCAACAGACCTGTTTGGCTGTAACGTGTTCAATGACAAAGTCATGCAGGAACACCTTCCTAAGCCTGTGTACAAATCTCTCAAACGCACAATGGAAAATGGCGAGCAGATGGACCCATCCATTGCAGATGCAGTAGCTTCCGCAATGAAAGAGTGGGCCCTCTCCAGAGGTGCGACACATTACACACACGTATTTTACCCGCTGACAGGCCTCACCGCTGAAAAACATGACAGCTTCCTTGAGCCTGACGGCCGTGGCGGTGCGATTGCTCAATTCTCCGGCTCTACCCTTATTCAGGGTGAACCTGATGCCTCCAGCTTCCCTAACGGCGGTTTGCGTACCACTTTTGAAGCGCGCGGCTACACTGCATGGGACATTACAAACCCTGCATACCTTTTAGAAAACGACAACGGGGTATTCCTTTGCATCCCGACAGCGTTTGTTTCTTGGACCGGCGAAGCTCTCGACAAAAAAACTCCGCTTCTTCGTTCAAACCAGGCAATTCACACTCAGACTAGCCGCCTGCTCAAGCTGCTCGGTCACAAAAATTTTGGACGCATTCAGAACTTTGCCGGTGTTGAACAGGAATATTTCCTTGTTGACCGCAACTTCTACTTCGCACGTCCGGACCTCTATCTTGCCGGCCGCACCCTTTTCGGTGCAAAGCCTGCGAAAGGTCAGGAACAGGACGACCATTACTTCGGCACCATTCCTAAACGTGTTCTCGCTTTCATGATCGAAGTTGAACGCGATCTCTACAAACTCGGTGTACCAGTAAAAACCCGTCACAACGAGGTTGCACCTGGTCAGTACGAAATTGCTCCGATGTTTGAGGACTCCAACCTCGCGAATGACCATAACCAGATGATCATGAGCGTATTGAAAAGTGTTGCTAAACGCTACGGTATGGCGTGTCTCATGCACGAAAAACCGTTTGCAGGCATCAACGGTTCCGGTAAACACTTGAACTACTCCATCGGTAATGGCGACTTCGGCAGCCTTTTTGATCCAGGCGAAACTCCGCATGAAAACGCACAGTTCCTGCTTTTCTGTGCAGCGATGATCCGTGCGGTTCACAAAAACGGCCCACTGCTCCGCTCCAGTGTGGCATGCGCTAGCAACGATCACCGTCTTGGCGCTAACGAAGCACCTCCGGCGATCATGTCCATCTTCCTCGGACAGCAGCTTACCGATATTTTTGAGCAGATCAAAAAAGGTGACGAGGTTACCTCTAAAGCAAAAGGCATCCTGCGTGTAGGCGTAGACACTTTGCCGCCACTGCCAATGGACGCAGGTGACCGTAACCGTACAAGCCCATTTGCTTTCACAGGCAACCGTTTTGAGTTCCGTGCAGTTGGCTCCAGCCAGTCAATCGCCGGTGCACAGCTTATACTTAACACTATTCTTGCTGACTCTCTGGATTACATTTCCAACCGTCTTGAGAACCTCATGTACGGTGAGAACTGGGAACTCAACGATGCAGTAACCAAAATTATTCAGGAAATCATTCAGGAGCATGATGCTGTTATATTCAACGGTGACGGCTACTCTTCTGAATGGGCAGTAGAAGCTGAAAAACGCGGTCTTGCTAACCTCCGCACTACTCCTGAAGCACTGCCAGCACTTAACACCGATGAAAGTGTGAAATTATTTGAAAGCTTTGGCGTTCTCTCCAAGCGCGAACTCGATAGCCGTACCTCCATCTTCTTTGAACAGTACGTCAATGCTATTCAGACTGAAGTTGGACTTGCTATCAAAATTTCCCGCACCTCTATCCTTCCTGCTGCAGTTCGCTACCAGACTGAACTTGCCCGCAACTGCTTAAACATGAAGGAACTTGGTCTGGGTTGTGTTCAGGGGCCATTAACTACGCTTACTGAAAACCTGAACGGTCTTGAGTCCGCTGCAAATGAACTCGAAACCATGCTTACTCAGAAACACTCCGACGAGCAGGAGCACGCACAGTTCCTGTGCAACAAAGTACTGCCAGTTATGACAGAACTCCGTGAGTACGCAGACAGACTGGAAGAAATCGTAGCAGACGATCTCTGGCCACTACCTACCTATCAGGAAATGCTGTTCATCAAATAAGTATCTCCACCATGCCGGCCTCCTCTTAGGCAAAGTTACTCCCCTGTCTTGTAAGAGACAGGGGAGTTTTTTTTGTGCTAATAAAATAAGGGATAGAAAAAAAAAACATTATGTGACATTTTTGTAAACAAGGATGCTTTTAACTGCTTGCTATTCATTTGGATGCTGTTTAATGATGCGCCCGTGAATAACAGGGAAGAGCCTTAAAAAACGCAATCATTTTTAAGACAACTCAACGTATCCCCGTAAAAATTGTAGGATTTTTAGGAAACAGGCAAAGATTCCTGTTAGCTAAATCAACAGGCTTGCCTTACTGGGAGGTATTTTGTGAGAGAAGAATATACGGTTTTTAATTGCAAAAACGGTGACGACGTTATCCGTGCAGTAAAAGAACATAACATTAGTTTTGTTCAGTTCTGGTTCGTTGACATATTAGGTACACTTAAAAGTTTTCAGGTGACACCTAAAGAACTGGAAGCAGCTTTTGAAGAAGGTATGGGCTTTGACGGTTCTTCAATCCTCGGCTTCACCCGCATTGAAGAATCCGACATGGTAGCATATCCAGACGCAACCACATTCCAGATTTGCTCATGGCGTCCATTCGACCGTCCGGTAGCTCGCATGTTCTGCGACATCAAAAATCCGGATGGCACTCCATACGAAGGCGATCCACGCTACATCCTGCGCAAGCTCATCGAAAAAGCTGCTCAGAAAGGATACACCTACTATGTAGGACCTGAACTGGAATTTTTCCTCTTTACTGACTCCAAGAACCCGCAGGCTCTCGACTCCGGTGGCTATTTTGACGCGCCACCTCTCGACATGGGCAACGACGTTCGCCGCGAAATCATTTTTGCCTTGGAAAAAATGGGCGTAGATGTTGAATACTCTCACCATGAAGTAGCTCCTTCACAGCACGAAATTGACCTTCGCTACTCCGAAGCTCTCAGAATGGCTGATATCGCCATGACCTATAAGGTGGTCGTAAAAGAAATTGCCCGTAAACACGGTTGTTACGCTACGTTTATGCCTAAGCCGCTCTTCGGTGAAAACGGCTCCGGCATGCATGTACATCAGTCCTTGTTTAAAAACGGCAAAAACGCATTCTTTGATGCAAACGATCCACACAACCTCTCTTCGGAAGCACGCAGCTACATCGCAGGCCTCCTTAAGCACGCTAAGGAATACACTTGTATTACTAACCAATGGGTTAACTCCTACAAGCGTCTGTTACCGGGTTTCGAAGCTCCTGTGTACGTTGCATGGGCACAGTGCAACAGATCATCACTTATCCGCGTGCCATGCTATAAGCCAGGCAAAGAACAGGCCACACGCATTGAATTGCGCAGTCCAGACCCTGCTGCAAACCCTTACCTTTGCTTTGCTGCAACACTTGGTGCCGGCCTTGAGGGCATAGAAAAAGGCTACGAACTTACGGCTGCAGTTGAAGAAAATATCTTTGCAATGGAAACTGAAGACCTCACTGCGAAAGGCATTGAGTCTCTTCCGGGCTCCTTACATGAGGCTGTTACACACTTGAAAGACTCCGAGTTGATGAAGAGCATTCTTGGTGAGCACATGCACTCCAACCTTGTAAAGAACAAATTTATCGAGTGGGACGAATACCGCACCCATGTTTCTGAGTTTGAACTTCGCAAATACCTTCCAATTCTGTAGTCACACGTCATTCAAATAAATAAAGCAGCCGGAGTCTGTTACAGACTCCGGCTGCTTTATTAACGCTTATCGTGTATCTCAATAGACTAGATGAACTGATTCCAAATACAATCTAGCCAGCCTGCTACATATGCCTTCCTCCATTGTGTCCACCGTGGCTACCATGTCCACCGTGCATTCCAAAAAAGTTGCATACAGAATCCCACATAGAAGTAGAATTTGACTTTGCTTTATCTGAAAGCTGGTACATGTGCTGGCCATGCTGACCATTATTTCCATTATACTGCATTGGCATCTCCCCATTGTACCCATTATGTTGCATGTACTGGTTTTGCTGCATTGGCATCTGAGTATTAGACACATTAGCTGCTGCAAATGCCATTGATCCGGTCATAACCATCATTGCTGCTGCAATTACAATAAATTTTTTATTCATAATATACTCCAATAGTTTTTTTCTTGGTTGTATTCCGGATAAAGCAACCAGTATGCCAAGCACTACAACATATTGCTTTTACAAACAGTATATACAATGCCTTTTAAAAGAACTTCTTCCCTGTAAAAAAAGCATACAATCACACGCCAATTTGCTTTTAGTTGCTGTGTAATTTTTACGCATGCGTTCAATTTCCATACACCCCAAACATTTTATAAAATAAAAACAACGTCCTATCCTACGGGGCACAAAGCTCTCTTGTCGCCCTGTACAATGGATGCTAGAGGCATTGCCTAACCGGTATTATTATATGGAGAATGCACAATGGAATACGTTGTAAGCGCCTGTCTGGCAGGCTGTAACTGTAGATATGATGGTGGGAACACTGCAAACGAACACGTTCAACAGCTCATTAGGGAAGGACGTGCGTTACCGTTATGTCCTGAGCAGTTAGGAGGCTTTCCTACTCCACGCACACCTTTTGAGCTAAAAAACGGACGTGCTATATCTAAGGACGGAGTTGATATTACAGAACAGATGCTTCAAGGCGTGGAGGAAGCAACAAAGCTTGTTGAACTGGCTGGCTGCACTAAGGCAATCTTAAAATCCCGTTCTCCATCGTGCGGAGCAGGCATCATTTATGATGGCTCGTTTTCAGGAGTAAAAATTGCAGGAAACGGTCTGTTCGCAGAGCGAATGCTCGCTATGGGACTTGAAGTTACCTGCACAGACTAACATGTGCAGATTTCAATTATGCACATATTTTTTCGAGACTGCACATGTGCAATTTTTGCACACATGAGATTGCACAAATAAATTTTACGAGGTGCAAACTTTGCACATGTTTTTTATGCGCTCCTCCCTCTTCAGCCACAATGTGTTGAATTTTAATACTTTAAAGTTTTGGCACGCTCTATGCTTATATAGAATCAAACAGCATAGAGAACGCAAGTAACATTGCAAACAAAGCTTGCTCTTACAGCATTGTGGCAGATGCAAAAGAGACAGCAATACATACTCCTCGTTAAAAACGTGTTGATACTCAGTCCCCCTCACACACCCCAGGGCAGACTGAACGCCTCGTAGCACAGGCACTTGGTTGTATCCCCCCACACAGATACAACTCAGGGTAAAAAAAGAGGAAATGGTTTATACCTCCTCGCCATTTCCATCAGGTCCCAACGGGGGTTGGTCACTCGACCCCCGTTTACTGAGCAATTAACAGTACCCACTGTTTTTATATATAGAACAACAAGCATACATCACTCATACAAGCCCACATTAATTTCCTCCTTTCGCAAGGCCTCTCCAACTCCCCGACTGATGTCGGGGAGTCCTTTTTTATTCTTCAGCAAGCACTTAAAAAATCAAATAACAATCCATCACCGCTCGCACTCATAAAATACCACATTCCCCTTCGATCATTTCCATAATATTTCCAGATCATTGCTTTCTATCCAACTTCAAACACAAGTATAGCCCCCAGAGAAATCATAGAAGCTATAAAAAGTGGCTGTGTACCATACCAAGATGGAACAGAATCTTTATTATATGATGCACTCAACCCACGACCATAAAACGGAACTGCTTAAGACTCTTTCCTCCCTCAACAAGCAGTACGCGGGTATTTTACGGCGCAAACCACCGGGGGAAGACCGATGGTCACCGATTATGGTGCTTGAACACATCATCCTGACTGAGCGTTCTCTTTTGGGGGGATTACCAAACCCTGAAGACATGGAGCCCCAGCCAAGAACCTTGGCAAATAAAATTTCATACGCCATAGCATCGTATGTATTTAACCTGCAATTGCTTCTGCCGGTACCGGAACTCGACCTGTACCCAAAGGGAGAATATGACATTTATGAACTGACCGAAATGTGGGATGAAAACCACGCCTGGTTACGGTCATTCATTACAGAAGCCCCAAGAGAGTGTCTCAAAGAAAACTATTTCCGACACCAGATTGCAGGCCCCATGAACATAGAACAGGCTATGAGCTTGAACTTGGCTCACATCGTGATGCATGAATTTCATCTTTCACACATTTTTATGGAACTGAACGTCGAAGTCCCACACTTACCGTATGAGCCATCAACATAGCAAAACTAATGCCGGGTGGGACTACCGCCTGAACGCATAAAAAAAGCTCTGCCTCCTGTTTGGAGGCAGAGCTTTTTTGTTCTCTACTCAGACTATTCCTACTGGTACATCATATACAGCCACGCCAGAACATTTGCGACAATGGCCACGCCGACAGCAGCAGAACCAGCATCTTTAGCACGTTTAATAAAATCGTTATTCTCAGGCATTACTAAATCTGCAATATTTTCAATCGCGGAATTGCATAACTCAAAAGCACAGACTATAAGCCACATGCCGGTCAGCAATAATGCAGATGGAAAACCAAAGAAAAACCATGCCACAAGCAGTATTACTGGAATAAGTACAACCTCTTGCCTAAATGCAATTTCAGAACGATACGTGGCAATAAGCCCCTGCATTGTATAGCCTGATGCTTGAAAAAAGTGTGCAACATCTGTTTCGATAAATTTTTTTATAGGCACAGTGCCCCCTGTCCGGTGTTATATCCATGTTTTTTTTATGCAGCATTGCGAAACTATTATGCTATCATAGCTCGCGCTGCACTAAGACAAGCGTTCAAAATATAAGCAAGCTCACACAAGCTTGCTATAATCAATACAGCTTTCATTTACATTACACTGAATTTACATACTGTTTGTATCAAGAATATGCAAACAACTACATATAAGGCGACATATGGCGAAGGTATCACCCAAAAAAGCAATCAGACGTTTTTGTCTCACATGTCAAGGAGGGGCTTCCAAGCGTGTGGAAGACTGCGAAGACGGCACCTGCCTGTTCTACAACCATCGTCTTGGAACTGAACCGGAAACCCCTCAGCGAAGTACAGTGCAACAAATCCGGCAATACTGCCTCATGTGCTCTGACAATAACCGTAAGGAAGTTCGCTCATGCGGTGCCAGAGAAAACTGTGCTCTCTGGTCATTTCGATTCGGTTGTACTCCGAAAACATGGACTCGGGTCAAACGCCGTGTAAACCAACCACGGAAACTCCTTTTACCGGGGCTTGGCTAACGACATAAAAAATCTCTCTTTCTTTTTTGAAAGAGAGATTTTTCGTCTAACCTATGCAGCATCCTGAAGTTGCATTCCGACCACAGATTGATCATATGCAGCCAACACATCTTGTTCCCGCAGGGTGCCTATAAGCTTCCCGTCAACTCCCACCACAGGCAGTTGGCAAATGCCGAACTCCGCCATACGGTGCAACGCCACAAGAACTGTATCATCGCCCCGCGCAGTCTCTATGCACGTTGTTGCAATGTCCTTGGCAATAAGCAGATGATCAAGATACTCCTCGGCAAGAACACTTCGCAGATCCCTAAAAGAAATAATCCCGCTCAACTCACCCTTTTTGTCTACAAGGTGCAAGTACGGAGCATTTTTCATACGGAATGTTTCAAAAACCTGCTTTAACGAAGCACCTTCAAATAAAGCATCCGGTACTGGCTGCATCAGGTCCTTCACTTTATACTTTTTCAAGATATTCTGTTCCATGCCATCTCGTAAATCAACACCTCTACGCATAAGCTTCATTGTATAAATAGAGCCCGGACTAATAGAAGACGCAATGAGCGTACTTATAATACACGTAAGCATAAGTGGTAAGATTATGTGGTAGTTGCTGGTAAGCTCAAAAATAATAAGAATCGCAGTGATAGGTGCATAAGTGGTTCCAGCAACAAGTCCTCCCATCGCTACAAGAGCAAAAACACCGGGGGTCGGCACAACCGCTGGAAAAAGATAATGCACAGCTACACCAAACACACCTCCTGTCATGGCTCCGATAAATAGAGATGGAGCAAAAATACCACCACTCCCACCACTACTAATAGTCAGAGATGTCGCAAATATTTTTAAAAAAATAAGAATAAGCATGGTGCCCCATGCCATTTTATCCATAAGTGACAAGGTAATTGCGCCATAGCCTACCCCCATTATCTGTGGAAACATCAACAGAATTCCGCCTATACAAAGCCCGCCAAGGGCCGCTTTGAGAACAGATGGAATATCCAGCAAGTCCGACAAGTCTTCCATCTTATAAAGAGTCAGAACAAAAAGCACTGCCACCAAAGCAGAAAACACCCCGAGAACAGGGAATAAACCAAGCTCCCAAAATGAACCGAGTTCGTATACAGGAGAAATAAACGCCGGAAAATCACCGAAGTAATGACGAGAAATAGCAGTTGCCGTAACACTGGAAATAACAACTGGTGAAAATGCTGCAAAGCCGAAGTCCCCAAGAAGAATTTCCAGAGCAAAAATGATTCCCGCTACCGGCGCGTTAAAGGTCGCTGCAATGCCAGCTGCGGCACCACATCCCACCAAAATTTTCTGATTTGTTCTGTTTACTTTTAACAGCTGACCAACCGTAGAACCAATGCTGGAACCTATCTGCACAATTGGGCCTTCACGTCCGACCGACCCCCCGGACCCTATACAAATTGCGGATGCAGCAATTTTAACGGCAGCCACTCGTTTACGAATAACGCCGTCACGCAATGCAACAGCCTCCATAACTTCCGGAACACCGTGCCCCTTTGCCTCCGGTGCCCCTTTGGATGTTAAAAAACCCACAATGGCGCCACCAACTGCAGGTGGGAAAAGAATCGCATACCAAGGCAACGTATCGTAGAATTCTAAAAAATCAGATCCGTTTTGATAAAAAAGAACCTGAACAGCATCAATGGCATGACGGAAGACCACAGAGCCGTATCCTGCAAAAACACCAACTCCTAGAGCAAACAAGATCATTGGGGTATGTGCGTTAATCCTAGACGAAACACCAAGCCAGGGACGGGAATTGCACACTTTCTGCTGCGGCATACATCTCCTCCGGTGCTGTAAGTAGAAATTAAGCCAAACATAGCAAAAAGGTACTTTTATTCCTAGGAAATAGACCTTTTTTCTAGAAAGACACCGGACCGCCACCCTCCACGATATCCCTGTTACCGTAGATGCGAACTTAACCTTTCGTTAATCCATTAAATGCTACGATGACAATTCGACACAAAACGGATAATTATCTTTAAGTTCAATTTGGTGGCAAACAGAACCTGCAGCACCGTAGCAACTACTACCTTCGACATTCATTGCCCACTATTCTGTCTATGCTTTTGCCTTGCATTAGATGATTTCAATGAGTAAGAATCTACAACAACTATCAAATTACGTGTTGCCGATACAAACTTTAATAGTGGTGCTCCGACTCTTCTTAATTCGAATATTACTATTGACCAGAGGAACTCATGGCGTTTTCAACTCCTGGATGGGACCTAGCTCTCTTCAAGCTGATAAATATGCAGTGGCGTACAGAGGCATTAGACGTTGTAATGCCTATTCTTTCAGACCGTATCTTAGTGTGGTTTATTGCCATTCCACTTGTTTTACTTGCTGGAGTTAAAACAAAAAAATGGCGCCAACTACTTATCGGAATAGCTCTTGTTGGCGCTGTTGTTGGTGCAACAGATTTAGGAACAAACGTTGTTAAAGATGCTGTAGGAAGAGTGCGTCCGAAAGATGCAATTGCCCAGTCCCATCATTATAACTACAAAAAAGCCACATGGTTTCAACGATCAGCGGATTTTATTCAGAAAGACACCAAAGGTTCTTCCTTTTTTTCCGGTCACGCCGCTAATTCTATGGCAGCAGTTGTGATGGCCATGTTGATCTGGCCTAAGCTCAGATCTTTTCTATGGGTATTACCACTTCTTATCGGGTATTCACGAATCTACCTTGCAAAACACTATCCGGTAGACGTACTTTGCGGATGGATTTTTGGGCTATGCCTCAGCTACATGCTTTGGAAAACCATCCTATATAAATTTGTTCCAAGCTGGGACACAAGATCAGACAAAAAATAATCACACACATAAAAAAAGGGTGGAGTTTACTAACTCCACCCTTTTTTATTTATACAGAAACTGGCTCTACCTACACTACACAACCATCTCATCGCCAAGCATGACAATGAAATCATCAGCAGCAACAGGTTTCGAAAATAAGAATCCCTGTGCTTCTTCACACTGATGATGCTGAAGAAACACTAACTGTTCATCTGTTTCAACGCCTTCTGCCACAACATGCAATTTCATCTGCTTTGCCATGGAGAGAATCGCTGAAACAATATTTCCATCGTTCTCATCTTCAGGAATACCGTCAATAAACGTCCGGTCAATCTTCAAAATATCAATTGGGAATATCTTCAAATAGTACAGTGAGGAATATCCTGTTCCAAAATCATCAATAACAATCTTTACCCCAAGCTGAGCTAACTCACGAAGAATCTGGGCAGTCTTATCCAAATTCTTCATCATAATGGTCTCAGTAATCTCAAGCTCTAGCTTTTCTGGATTAATTCCAGACTCTTCAATAACACTACGTACAGTTGTGTACAAATCTTCTGTAAACTGCACTGCTGAGATATTCACAGATATCGTTAGATAAGAATAGCCCATTTCGTGCCATGCATGCATTTGCTTACAGGAATCAATCAAAACCTGTTCACCGAGATCACGGACAAGCCCTGTTTCTTCTGCTACAGGAATAAATTCAGCAGGATTCCCCACGCTACCATCCTCACGAATCCAGCGAACAAGTGCCTCTGCGCCGACAATCTCACCAGTCTGGACATCAAAACGGGGTTGAAAGTATGGAATAAATTCATGACGTTCAAGTCCATCACGAATCAATCGTTCTAGCTTAAGGCGCTCTTTGACCTGTTCCAACATTCTGGAATCAAATCGCATCCAGCTGGAACGCTTTTGTTCTTTTGCACGGTACATCGCAATATCGCTACGGGTAAGCAAGGTATTCGCATCATGCCCATCATCCGGATAACACGTAATACCTATAGTTACTGACAAGTGAAGCTTATGCGAAGCGATATAGAATGGCTCCTTAAAAACTCTATTCAACTGTTCCGCATGTCTGGAAATAATATGTTCTTCCGTAACATTCGGGAGTAAGACAAGAAATTCATCCCCACCAACTCTGGCTACTTTCCCATTACCACCGATGACTTCTTCAAGACGGGTTGCGACAAGCTTAAGTAGTTGATCACCTAAGTCATGCCCCAAGCTATCGTTAATACGTTTGAAGTTATCGAGATCAATAAAAAGTAAACAGAATTTTGTCTCGCCGGAATCCTGCTCAAGTAACTCATGCAGGAAATTCATTATATAAAAGCGATTCGGCAACGAAGTCAGCTCATCATGATACGCCTGATGCGCCACAATTTCCTTTTGTGCTTTAAGCTCTGTAATATTATACAGCACGCCCAACGTACACAGCTTGCCTTCATTTCCGTTCATGAACTCGCTACGATACAATACATAATGTGAAGCGGAATTATCCTTCCCTATGTATGTAATTTCACAATCACCGGAATTGTTATTTTCAAAAAGATTGCTACACAACGCATCTGCACATGTTGTAGTTGTTGAAAGTAAATCAGGAATTCTTCGAGCGACTACTTCGCTTTTTTCAAGCTGTAGCATGTCGCAAAAGGCCTTGTTGCAGTCAATACAAACAAAATTTCTATCGCTGATATACAAAGGACTCGGTATAGCTTCAACAAGGTTGTTTACAAAACTGCTATTTGACCGCAATAATTGTTGATAGCGAACCAGCTGATCATTTGTTGACTGTAGTTCATGAGAATGAGTCTCTAAACGAGATTCAAGTAATGAATGGTATTGGCGACGTTCGAGCAAAAGGCTCGCTCGTTCCAGACATTTTTTTACTGCATGATCAAGTACACCATGATCAACTATCGGCTTAGAGATGAACTCCCAGGCCCCATTTTTCAGAGCCCTCACAGCTTCATCCACTAAGTTAACGCCGGAAATAACAATTACCGGTACAAATGGCGCTACTTTTTTAACATGCTCAACAACTGCAAGGCCGCCTGTATTAGGCATGAGCAAATCTACGATCACAATATCTGGCTGATTTTGTGAAAAAAGTTCAATCCCCTCTGTACCATTACAGGCTTGCGTTACAAAAAAGCCGCTATCTTCGAAGTAAACCGAAATATTACGGCGCAACATTGTATCATCATCTATAATTAATAGATGCAGTGTATCCCCTTGCATGCGTTCTAACCCTCTTTCTCTTACGCGATGTGGTAAACGGATAGAGCAACCTTCGCTGCAAAAATACAAATATATACAGAACAATCGTGCGAAAGATATTTCGCATACATTACATGGAATATTAGATACTGAAAAGTAATTGTTACAAGCAATTATCATACTGGAGGAGAGATGTCGCACAGCGTGCTGAAAAAGCAGATTGGACTAAAAAAACGCATTGATGAATTTTTAGATCAGGTAAGCGAAGCCTCTTTGCTTTTTAAGCAAGGGGTAGGTTTCTATATTGACGAGAAGCATGACCAGTTTGAACAAAAACTAAATCAGATTTCCCGTGTAGAACATCACGGTGATGAAATGCGACGGGCAATTGAGCGTCAGCTTTATCTTAAGACACTTATTCCTGAATCCCGTGGTGATGTACTCCAACTCTTAGAACAGTTGGACACACTGCTTGACTGCTGCAAAGAAGTACTTTGGCAATTCCAGATTGAACTACCGGAAGTCCCATGTAAGTCGCATGAAGATATGTTGGAACTTGTTTCTTACTCAGTAGAGTCCGTTGAGGCGATTGTACGCTCCGCACGCGCATTCTTCCGCAGTTCTGACGTATCCGATCACCTTCACAAAGTTTCATACTGGGAAAGTGAATCAGACAAAGTTACCACCCGCATGCTTATGGATATTTACCGTCGCGATGACTTGAGCTTGTGCCACAAAAGCCAGCTCAAGGATCTTGTCCGGCAGGTTGCACAGATTGCTGACAAAGCAGAAGACGTGGCAGACAGACTCACCATTTACGTTATCAAGCGGATGCTCTAAGGACGGTTCTCTATGTTGCCTGTATTCTTATCCAGCGGCCTCTTCCTTGGCTGGTCACTGGGCGCAAACGATGCAGCAAACGTTTTTGGCGCTGCTGTGGGCTCACGCATGGTGCGGTTCAGAACCGCGGCCATTATCAGCTCGCTCTGCGTTATTTTCGGCGCTATGTACAGCGGCTCCGGTACAGCTGATACTCTGGGAAAACTTGGGGAGGTCAACGCACTTGCCGGTGCATTCATGGTCGCATTCTCTGCCGCCATCACCGTATATCTACTCGTAAAAGCCCGTTGTCTCGTTTCCACATCGCAGGCAATTGTCGGTGCTGTTGTCGGATGGAACTTGTTTAGCGGCTCCGCAACAGATCCTGCTGTACTGAGTAAAATTATGCTCACTTGGGTAGCCTGCCCTGCCTTGTCTGCCGTATTCTCAATCCTGCTATACAAATGCATAGCAGGCCTCATTCGCGCTGCACAACTACATATTTTTACCCTGGACGGAATGACCCGCTGGGGACTTATCCTTGCCGGAGCCTTCGGTTCCTACGCCCTTGGCGCAAACAACATGGCAAACGTAATGGGTGTTTTTATTCCAGTAGCCCACTTACAGCCAATTGAAATTCTACCGGGATTAACTCTCAATGCTACCCAGCAACTATTCTTCCTCGGTGGCATAGCTGTATCCATAGGTATCTTCACCTATTCACGCAGAACAATGATGCTCGTCGGTGGAGGAATCGTAAAGTTATCCCCTGTTGCATCCTTCGTGGTTGTTATGGCGAACTCACTCGTTCTGTTCATGCTTTCATCACAAGGACTTTCCAACTTATCAGTATCACTCGGTTTACCACCAATCCCACTTGTACCTGTTTCCAGTTCACAGGCAACTATCGGTGCAATTGTCGGAATCGGCCTACTCAAAGGCGGCAGGGGCATCCGTTGGCGTTCCCTCGCAAACATTGCCTTTGGTTGGATTCTTACCCCAGTCATGGCAGCAACAATCTGCTTTATCTGTTTGTTCTTCTTACAGAACGTATTCCAACAGACAACCTTCCAGCCTATTTCCTATGAATTAACACCAAGTGCATGGGAAAAACTTACAGAACTGGATGACATTAAACAGGACCATCTGGACAAAATTGACGACCTCTGGCTTGAACGGTTCCCTAATGCACGAGAGTTCCGCGAAGCTCTGGCATATCGCCTCGGCAAGCAACCAGAAGTGATCAAAACAATTATGCACTACGCCCGACGCGACTCGCTCAGGCTGTCACCAAGGATTATTGAGCGGCTCAGTACAGACAAGCTCACAACAGCCGAAATCACGGTACTGAAGAATCTTTCAGGACAAGTGTTCGTCCACAGATGGCGGCTTAAAGACGCCCTCGGAGAATTATCGTCTCTATGGCGCTATTCAGACACTGACGTCGAACATAACAAAAAACTCGACGCCAAGTTCAAGTATCTCGATTCAAAGCTGCATGTCCAAGAATCTGAAGGATATTAGCTCACAGGAGTCTTCGACAATTTATTTTGCCTCTGACGTCCAGAAGCTTTTAACTGCGAGCACAGCCCGTTGCTTACAAACGCTTCCGGTTTACACTCCACAACCTTTCATAAAATAAAAAAGGGCTGTCCTTCATATGAAGGACAGCCCTTTTTACTATTAAGTCAGCGAATTAACGCCGCGTGAAAACTCTAAAAACAAATTTTATTCGCGTAATAAAAGTTTTTGGAGATTTTTAAGAACCTTTTTCCAAAAAGGTTCTTAAAGCCCCGCTGGCAAGCGCCGCCGGAGGCAAGATCACCAAAAACACACTGATTAGATTTTAGCGTTCAGTTTTTTCTGAGCGCCCATACCACCAGCAGAAGCTTTGATGTTATCACAGCCGAGTTCAGTAGCAAGAAGCATTGCTTCGTAAGAACGCAGACCAGTATTACAAATCATAACAACCTGTTTGTCTTTAGGAATCTCGTTGATACGCGCGCTAATTTCTTCGTTAGGAATGTTATGCCAGTGCTCTGGGTATGCTTCGCACATATCTTTTGCACCACCAGCAAGACGGGTATCGATGAAGTAGTAATCACCACAATCGCGCTCTGCCCAACAAGATTCAAACTCGCCTGGGTCCATGTATTTGTTTCTGCCAGCGAGCACGTTGTCTGCAACGTTAGCAACAGCGTTTACGATATCCATAGCAGAGGAGAACGGTGGAGAGTAAACAACTTCAAGGTTTGCTACATCGTCGATGGTTGCATGGGAAGAAATAAGCGGTACCACTGCGTTGATACGTGCAGTGAGCGCATCGCCGAATTCGTTCATGCCCTGCATACCAAGAATACGACGGGTTGGACGGTCAACAACGATCTGGAGAGACATGAGAGCTTTTTCTGGGAAGAAGTGAGCTCTGTCCATCTGCTCAACGTGAACGGAGATTGCGTCAAAACCGTTAGCAAGAGCCTGCTCGAGGGTAAGACCGGCACCACTGCAAGACATTTCAAACAATTTTACGCACCAGCTGCCGATTGCGCCAGCCATGCTTGCGTCGCCACCAGCAAGGTTAGTACCGATGATACGACCCTGACGGTTAGCCATAGAACCGAGCGGGAAGAAGCCGCGTTTGCCGGTTACGAGGTTAGGAATGCTTACGCAGTCACCACCGGAGTAGATCGCTGGATCAGAAGTCTGGAAGTGATCGTTAACGAGGATTGCACCGCGTTTGTCACACTCAATGCCAGCTTCAACAGCAATTTCAGTATTAGGAGAAACACCAACTGCAAGGATAACGAGGTCTGCTTCGATTTCACGCTTGTTGGTGATAACTTTAGTTACTTTGCCGTCTTCGCCTTCAAAACGAACAACAGACTCTTCGAGGTATACGTTTACGTCGTTATTCTCGAGGTCTGCTTGTGCCATTTTAGCCAAAGACTTTGGCATAAAACCTGGAAGAACCTGGCTCTGAAGCTCAACAACGCTAGTGTTGATGCCCCACATATCTGCAAACGCAACAGCCATTTCGAGACCGATAAAACCAGCACCAACTACAACTGCATTGTTAACTTCGCCGTTTGCAACTGCGTTTTTGATAACTTCAGCTTCTTCGAGGTTGGTAGCAGGAGTAATACCTTTAAGGTCAATACCTTCAAATGGAGGCATGTTTGGCTTGGAACCAGTTGCGATTACGAGTTCGTCGTAAGAAAGAACTTCTTTTTCGCCGGTCAAAACGTTTTCGATAGAAACAGTTTTTGCTTCACGGTCAATAGAAGTTGCGCGAGTGTTAATAAGAACGTCTACGTCTTTGTTTGTTTTGAAAAACGCAGCGTCACGAACGATATGGTATGGGGTAGACTGAAGGTCTACAACGGTATTTACTTCACCGGAAACAAAGTAAGGGATGCCGCAACCACCGTAGGAAATACGTGGAGCCTGATCGATCATGGTTACTTTTGCGTCTGGACAAAGACGTTTGTAACGACAGGCAGCTTTTGGACCAAGGGCAACAGCACCAATAACAATTACGTGCTTAGACATAAGACATCCTCCGCAAAAGATGGTAATTCGGCGGCAGGCTCGCTCTCACAATGAACTGTCTGTCGCACAATTTACTGTAAAATAAAAAGAAACAAATCAGTTAAACGTGTTCACTGATGCAGCTGAACACTCCATATAGCAGCAAGTTAGTAAAAAGCTAATTAGTAACCGCTGCGACAACACAATCATTCTGCACCTCAGCAAGACAGCAAAAATGCAGAAGAAGTCTGTATATGCTCACATTTACAGTAAGAATTCACTATGTAAACACATACAAACGGATTGCATCGCGTGAGGGTAGGACTAGCATGTTTTGCTATTTTTGCAAGTAGTGATTAAGCACAAGACATACTCTACCAACGAAGTAGGATATGTATCAATCATATTGATACTCAAGCCCTTACAAAAAGCCACCCTCGCTAGTTCCAACTCATACACCATCGTCTTCAGCCCGTCATTGATGCACATCAAGAGTTGTAGATGCGAGCTAACCCATGCTCAAAAATAGCATAAACGGGATTGTCTGACGCCACTCAGACAATCCCGTTTGAAGTATTGTTACATGTATGTGATCAGCTACTATTGTTGCATTTCACGCACGATTGATGCGAGCTCGTCTGTCAACGAAGAAAGTTCTTCAAGAGCACTAGAGGCCTCACTCATAGAATCATTTGTTTCCATGCTGATTCTGGCAACTTCTTCTGTTCCGCTATTAATCTGCTCGGAAGTAGCAGCCTGCTCTTCGGAAGCTGTCGCAATAGCACGAACCTGATCTGCTGTGGATTCTGAGATACTCACAATATTCATCAAAGATGTCCCAGACTGCTGTGCCTGCAGTGTACTGCTTTCTACCACACCAGACACCTCTTCCATACTTTTGATATTGTAACGTGTACCAGCTTGAATAGATGCAATAGACTCACCAACCTCACGTGTTGCATTCATAGTCTTTTCAGCAAGCTTACGAACTTCGTCAGCAACGACGGCAAAACCGCGCCCCGCTTCACCTGCACGTGCAGCTTCTATTGCTGCGTTCAACGCCAACAGGTTGGTCTGATCTGCAATATCTGAAATAACATCCATTACCTGGCCAATACCTTCAGCTTCTGCTCCGAGCTCATCAAGACCTTTTTTCATCTCTCCAACCTGACGGTTGATCTCGGTAATTGAATCCACAACTTCATTTACAACAGAGGCTCCTTCTGTAGCACGACTCTTTGCAGCATCCGCATTGGCTGCAGCCTCAGAAGCATTTTTTGCAACTTCCAACACTGTAACATTCATCTCTTCCATGGCAGTCGCTGTTTCTGTCATGCGATCACGCTGGATTTGCGCACCATGGCTAGACTGATTTACTTGCGCAGATAATTGCTCAGAAGCAGAAGAAACACGTTCAACAATACCTTCAATTCGCGAGGCAGCTTCTGCGATACCTCGCTGCATTGCCAGCTCACCTTCCCGTTTCGCCTGTTCACTTTCAAGAACAGCCTTCTCAGCAATCTGCGCTTTTTCTTTTGCTTCACGAGACTGATCTTCTGCTTCATTAAGGGCATCCACAGCCTGCATAGTCATACTCTTTAAGCCATGATGCAATTCAAGCAATTCACCGGAAAATAATTTTTCATCAGGAATTACAGATAAGTCTTGAAAAGAAGAATCCGCAACTCTGGTTGCGACTCTTGTCATAAGTACAACAGGATTAGCAACGCGCGATGCAATAAACCACATCCCCAACAAACCTAATATAATAAAACAACAAGCTGTTAATAAGAGGCTTTTAATTTCAGAGATAGATCTGTTTGTAAGATAACTCTTTGGCAAAGTAACCATGAGGCACCATGGTTTCGTAATGTTACCCACCCAAATAGGCTTGATAATTTGATAACTATTTAGTTGTTCATTGAAATAAACCCCGTCACCGCCCTCTTTAACCAGTCGGGGTAAATCCGTTAATTCAGTATATACCTCAGAAATATTACTCCCAATTGATTTTGACTGTGCAGAATGCGCAACCACAATTCCGTTATTTGCAATGATTGCAATTTCACCTGCACCACCAAACAGCTGTTTATCTGCAACTTCTTCTTGCAAGAAGGCGTTATCTAAATCAATACCGACAACTCCCAAATATTCACCGCGAACAAGTATAGGGCTTACCAAAGTGCTGACAAGCCTTTTCCGTCCTTGTACAGTGTAATAATATGGATCAATCATAAAGTCCTGCCGAAGCCCTTTTGGGATCAGAACATCATAATCAACCAACGGCTCAACAACAAAGCTATTTCCAGCTCCGCGCGTCCAATACGGCATGTACTGTCCTGAACCATCGTGCCCTTCGGCATTAATATATTTATCATCTTTTCCATCTATTGTATTCGGCATCCACAATGTAAAATTTGCTAATACAGATGGATTTTCCTTAAGTACATTCTGCAACAGGTTATTTACTGATTTTCTTTCTAAATATTGTACTTCACGCATCCCAGCTAAAGATGCAGCTATAGTACGAGTAATAGTCAACGCTTGGTTCATTTTATCCTGTGTTTTTCCAGAATATGCTGTTGCAATTGATGTTGCATTCGTAAGCGTATCTTCAGATGAAGTATTCCATAATGTTATACTGAAAATAGTAATAAGAGCAGCCATAGCAATAACAAGTGTAACGCCAGAGAAAAAAGTTATTCTCACCTTAATTGAATTTATATTCACTCAACACCTCCTTAAATTCTAAGAACTTATCGGAGATCAAAGAAAAAACTTAAACACCGTTCACTCATCTTAAAAATTTTTCTTACATCAACACTACATTTCAATTTTTTTTTAAACATAAAAAAAATGCCAGTCTGCATTGCAGACTGGCATTTTTACATTGCTTTTTCAGAAAAAGTACTAGCCAAAGTAAGTTGTACTCAACTTCATACCATTCTTTGTTACAAAAAGTGCTTCGCGTCCATTAAGCGCTTCAACAAACTGAAGACCGCGACGAGACTGCATAATGAAGGCAGCTGTTGCCAGTGCGTCCGCTTCCATCACACTTGGAGCCAAAATAGATACGGATGCCACGTTGTTAGGACTCATGCCGGACTGTGGGCTTACCAGATGGTGATACATGTGGTGCTTATCGTAGAACACTTCGTACCCACCGGAAGTAGCAAGTGCGCCTGTGGTCATCTGAATAACCGCTGGGTAGTTACCTTTCTTTTCAGGGTCCTGCACAGCAACAACCCAAGGCTTGCTGCCGACTTTTTCACCCATAGTGCGGATATCGCCACCAGCGTTAATCATGTGGTTTTTAGCACCGTATGCAGCAAGAACTGCAGACGCTTTATCCACAATGTACCCTTTTGCAATGCCATCCAGAGTAATCCCCATTCCTTCGCGGTTCAGGCGAATAGAATCACGTTTCTGAACAAGTGAATCAGCATCTACAAGAGAGAGCGCTTCTTCAAACTCTGCTTTTGAAAGTTCCATCTTACCGTTACGGTTTGCTTTCTCCTTGTAGAGATCAACAACCGGCTTAATGGTTACATCAAATGCTTTATCAGAAAGCTTGCTGATTAAACGTGCATTACGCACAACGTCTGCAAGTTCCTGTGGAATGCCGGAAAGCCGTCCATCTCTGTTCAATACAGAAACAGGGGAATCGCTGCGGTAACGGCTGAGAAGGGCCTCAAGACGAGTAATCTCCTCAAAACTGCGTCCAATTGCTTCCTCACCAAGCTGCTTGGAAGGGTGCAACGCAGTAATAGTTACCACAGTACCCATCATAAAACGGGTTTCCTGCACTTTGTATTCGTTACCCACACGGGCGGCAGACGCTACTGCTGGCACGCCGGTTACAGCGGCACCAAGACCGAGCACACCGCAAGCCTGCAGGAACTGTCGACGAGAAGTAGTCATAGTCTTCGCTCCTATTAGGCGTTAGGCTGTGGTTTTTCTGCTTCTGCGGCTTGAGCAACTTCAGCAGCTTTTTTAGCCGCTGCTGCTTCCTGAGCCTTAGCGGAAATACCTACTGGACACATTAAGCGCAGAATATCACGCGGACACGCATCAACACATGCTTCTTCACAGTCAGGACCGTAGGCAAGACATGCAGCCTGATCAATTCTGATTTGACCGTTAACTTGAGAAATAGCCTTTGCAGGACATTTCTTCACGCACTTCATGCAGTTAATACAGCCAGCTTCACACACGTTCATAACAGCTTTCATTTTGTCCTGAGTAGAACAGAAAACCTGAACACGTGCGCGACGCGGAATCATTTCAAGAACCTGATTTGGGCAAACGTTGATACATGCGCCACAAGCCACGCACTTATCAGGATCAATCACAACCAGATCATTTGCAATGTACATGGCATCAAACGGACAGGCTTTAACGCAGTCGCCGTAGCCAAGACAGGAATATTTACAAGCATCAGCGCCGTCTTCCAACAGGCCGGCGGCCGTACAGGACTGCACCCCCTGATACTCAAATTTCTTTTCAACTTTACCTTGATCCTTCACGCAACGACGGAAGGAAATTTCCGGATCATCGCCACCGGCAGACTTGCCGGAGAGTTCTGCAACTGCAATGGAAACGTCTGCACCACCTGCACAACACAAGCCAGCAGATACATCCGGATCGGTAATTACGGCGATAGCGTATGCTTCACAACCTGCATAGCCACAACCACCGCAGTTAGCACCCGGAAGCGCTTCGCATATTGCCTCTACTCTTGGATCTTCTTCCACATAGAAGACACGGGATGCTGCAGAGAGCACAACCGCACAGAAAAAGCCCAGAGCTAGCAATGAAAGGACAGATGTCACAACCATAATGCTATCCTTGTTGGTTTATCCCGCAAGGGGAGTCACATGCATATAACCCTGCGCCTAAGAGATCATGCCCTTAAAGGCCATGAAGGACAGAGACATGATACCAGCCATCACCAGCGCAGCAGGTACACCCTGCATGGACTTTGGCAGATGGGTAACTTCCAGCCGTTCGCGAATAGCGGCAAGTAGCACAAGAGCAAGCAAGAAACCTAAGCCCGAAGCAAATGAGTAGAACATGGAAAGGCCGAGGTCGAATTCTTTACGCTGAACCAGAATTGCCACACCTAGCACCGCACAGTTTGTTGTAATGAGCGGAAGAAAAATACCCAATGCGTTGTAAAGCGGCGGGATGGATTTCTTCAGGAACATCTCAACAAGCTGCACGAGTGAAGCGATAACAAGAATAAACATAATGGTCTGCAAATAGCCGAGCTCAAGCGGAAGAAGCACATACTCCTGAATAAGCCATGTCAGCGGGGTTGCAATAACCATAACAAAGATAACCGCGCCGCCCATGCCCAGAGACACACCCTTTTCCTTGGAGCAGCCAAGGTACGGGCACTGTCCCAGATATTGGGCAAGAACGATGTTGTTAACAAAGATCGCGGAGATAAACATCAGGAAATAATCCATACTATACTACCTCCTATTTCTTAAAGCCAGCTGCACAGGCACGACAAGCATGACAACCTGTGGAAGGATTTTCAGGAACAGGCTCACCACGACGTTTAGCCTGGACAATACTCAAGAAGTTCATGCCTGCGAGGATAAGGCCAAGAGCGACAAACGCCCCCGGTGCTGCAACCATGAATTTAACCGGCTCGAATGATGCACCCATAATTTCAACACCGAACACTGTGCCGGTACCGAACAGTTCGCGAACAGCACCAAGGAAGGTAAGAGACAGTGTAAAACCGATTCCCATGCCAAGGCCGTCTGCAACAGCCATATGAACAGGGTTCTTACCAGCAAATGCTTCCGCTCTGCCAAGAATAAGGCAGTTAACAACAATCAGAGGTACAAAGATACCGAGCTGCTGATATAAAGGATAAGCGTATGCCTGCATCAACAATTCCACGGATACTACAAGAGATGCAGCAATGGTAATGTAACAGGCAATTCGAACTTTTTTAGGTATGATCTTACGGATCAACGAAACAAGAAAACTAGACAGAGTGATAACGAATACTACCGCCATCCCCATACCGAAACCGTTTTCTGCTGTGGTTGTAACCGCAAGAGTCGGACACAGACCAAGCAGGAGTCGGAACGGTGGAAGCTCCGCCCACAAGCCTTTGGAAAACTCTTTCCACATGCCGGCCATATTTTCCTCCTCAAATCGCGCAATATTGCGCGTTCACGTTATTCTTACAACCTATTTAAAGGCTTTCAGAATCTCTTCTTTCAAGGCGCTGTAAATGTTACCAGCATCTTGAACCGCAGCCACAGTACCACCGGAAGAAATGGTTGCGCCGGAAATGGCGTCAATCGCACCACCTTGAGACTTCAGTTGAGCCTCCTCTCCAGAAATACCGCTGAACTGAGCGCGAAAATCTGGCTCTGCAATGCGGGTTCCGAGTCCCGGGGTTTCTTTCATTGTGGTTATGCCGATACCAACAAGCTTATTGTCTTCTAGGTTGAACCCAACCATAACGCCAATATTGTCACCGTAACCGCCGCCGAAACCTTCGATTGCAACGGCTTTAAGCTCGCCATCTACTTTAAGCGGGAATACGTTAACAGGCTTGTTGGTAAGAGGATTTGTGAACTTTTTACGTTCCTGCACAGGATCATTCGTATAGTCAGGCAGTACCTGTTTCAGGGAAGGACCCTGTACGAATGTAAGCAACTGCAATTCAATGGTCGGTGCGGTCATCTGCTTGAGAGAAGATAACGCAAAGCCTGCGATACCACTGATGCAGGTCAACACAACGATCATCTTTAAGATTTCACGCATAGCTTACCTCGCTCCGAACGGTTTAGGCTTAATCATATCACAAAGCGGAGTAATCATGTTTGCAAGCAAGACCGCAAACAAAACACCATCAGGGTACTGACCGTATGTGCGAATGAGTATGATAAGGAAACCGGCCATAAGTCCGAATACGATTTTACCACCACGTGTGTTAGGGGAAGAGGTAAAGTCCGGAAGCAGGAAGAAGACTGCAAGCATGGTAGAACCGGTAAACAAGTGGAACAGCGGACTCGCATACAGTGTCGGATCAATTGAATAGTAAATACCACCGACAACCAGAAGAGAAGCCACTGTTGCCACAGGAATTTCCCATGTGATGATACGTCGTGCCAGCAGAACAATACCACCAAGAAGAATCGCACCAACCTGCACTGCACCGAGAGTGCCGAGCTGGTTACCCATAAGATGATCGGTCATTGAAATATCTGCGATATAATCAATACCAAAATACTTAAGCTGAGAAAGCGGATTCACCAAAATGGTATTCAGCATGGTAGCATCAACATTCATCTGAACCGGCCATGATACAACGCAGAATGCCCAGCCAACTGCGATGGCATTAATAGGCGCGCCGCCTAAGTTACCCCAAAGCATTTTACCAAGAATCATTGTTATTGCAGAACCAGCCACTACCAGCCACCATTCGGCACCAGCAGGCAGGATAAACGCAAACAATAAACCGGTTACGACTGCATGAAAGTCATCAACACGTATTTCCTTTTCCATTATTCTGGCGCAAAGCGCTTCAACAATAACAGCTGTAGCAATAGACAGTGCCATAACGCGAACAGCTTCCATTCCATACCAGTATATTGCGCCGGCAGCTGCCGGAAGCAGTGCGACCAGAATTGTGCTCATCATTCCCTTGATGGATACACCACAATGCATATGCGGTGCAGAGGCAACCTTCAGGAATGGAGCGGTGGGCAAAGATTGTTTCGCCATAATATCCCCCTACTCTTCAACCTGAAGAGCACAAGCGGCAACCTGTGATTCTTCAAGGGCTATTTTATGTTTTCCAAGGCGGATGTATTGAAGCATCGGACGACGAGCCGGACAGTAGTATGTACACAGTCCGCATTCCATACATGCGTTAATGTTTTCCTGACGACAGAAATCAAGCTCGTTGAATTCAACGTAGCGTGAAATCATGTTCGGCTGAATACGTGACGGACAATGCTGAATGCATGCGCCACAGCTAAAACAGGCATGATCGGAAATTGGCGCTGTAGAACCTGCAGGCATAACGAACAATGCATTAGTATCTTTGCTAATACCTTTGTTCAAATCGCCTGTGGCTTCACCACGCATTGGACCACCCATGATAACAGTATCGCTGTCCGTCACTTCAATTGAAGCATCTTTCAACAACGCACCCACAGGGGTTCCAATAGGAGCAACAATGTTTTTGCCTTCCACACAAACAACTGTATGTGTCAGCGGCATACCGCTTTCGGCAACAGCGCCAAGGTTGTAGAGCATATGCAGGCTGACAACATTAACACCCTTCATGATTTCTTTGCCTGTAATTTTGGCAACAACAAGCTCATCAAGACTGTTTGGGTATGCAGGTTCGATAAAGGCAACATCTGAACCATCAAAAGCTGCTGTAGAACCCGTAGGTAGAGCCACTACGGTCCGTGAAGCAGGCGACAGCCGCTTGAGCATATCAAGGCCGGCATTGATGGTGCTTTTTGCATGTACAAGCATGCTTTCTGCGTAGGTGATACCCGGTTCCGGGTTCAACGCATTCAGAATAAGCAAATCACAGCGCCTAATGAACGGACGGATATCTACGCCCAATCCTTTAAGCGCAGCCTGAAGCTCTTCACCTTCCAATGAAGCAAGGTCTACCGGCTCCACACCCGTTGGTTTAGGCTCTTCACCTTCCGCCGGAGCAGCAAGCTCCTGTGCTTTAATGATGACTTGAGTTTCTGTAACTTCTGTTACAACACCGGTAATGCCGGAATGCATATCACCAATTTTATCGTTCTTGTGATCAGCCACAAGAAGCCCAGGATATACTTCAGCTTTCTTCTTTACCGATTTTTTACCATGTCCATTGAGGGGGATACGCACTTCGAAAGGAACTGAACCAGTCTCAAATGCTCCTGTGTCCCCATGAGTCAGAATGAAAATATTCTTATTCATAAGACATCCCTATTTGAAATGACACTGGTTACACTGATCTTTAGTATAAGGACCAGCACCGAGTTCTTCATGGCAACCCATACAAGACTGATGGTACGCATCCATCAAACTAGGTACATCCGGATCGTCAGAAACTTTAGAATGGCAGTCGCTACATGGGGTAGCTTCAGCGTCTTCCGGCAGGTTGCCGTCATCATCAACTTCATCTGCAAGTTCATGATGGCAGGCCACACAACTCTCGCCGTACTCATCAACGTGTTTGGCATGGTCAAAGACAACCATACCTGCGCTGTTTTCTAACAGCACACGCATAGGAACGGCCGCAGTCTCTGCGGGACGCAAAAAGCCGTAGCACGCAACGGCAATAAGAATCGCAGTGAGTATTGCGATTGGAAAGTATCTCGTTGGCAAGGCACACCTTCCTGATACTGGTGTTAAACCCGACCGACCGAGTAAGAGAAAAAGATAGTCTGTTGGCGCCTTTTAACTAGAACATTTTTCCATTTTTGAAAAGGCTCACAGAGCCTTGTATTTAGGAAAAATAACGGCATGTTATATGCTTTAAAACTGATTTGATTGATTTCTCAATCAAATCAGTATGTAAACTTCATAAAAAAAATTTTCTTAAAAAATTCACAGTTGTTTCATGTCGTTATCGAAAAAAGCTATTTGTTTTCAAAGCACCAAAACTACGATACAACACCCGCACTTCAAAGAACTACACGGTGTAAAACATGCTTACTCAGACCAGTCCACAGGCGTTAAAAAAAATATTCACTTTTTCTGCCGGTTCCGAAACGTTCGGACTTCCGCTGCATCTCCTGCATGAAGTCATCTATCCAGAACACATTACCAGAGTCCCCAAAGCACCTGCTTTTATGGCGGGCATCCTGACCTATGGTTCTGAAACGATTTCCGTGCTGGATTTAAGCAAAAAACTTTGCCTTGCAGCACCATCCATCCGCGTTCATCATCCGGCTATCATCATCAATACTAGTATCGAAGATGAAACAATGCAATTAGCTTTACTTGTTGAGAGATTTGGCAAAATCGTCCAATACAAACCCTCTGAAACAATCAAGCGAAAGAACATTCCATTCAAGTCAAGCTCTGCAAAATTAAGCCATCAAGGGCAAAATTCAGCAGCATATGTACAGTCCAGAGAAGCAATCCGGAAGTTTGTAAGTGAAGAGCTCTACAGAGCAGGAGTCAGGATTCGTCTTTTAAATGAAACCACCCTCTTTTCAAAAGAAGAACTGACATGAAAATGAAGCTTGAGAATTCGATGTTTTTACTTTTTTCTCATACCGTTCTTTAAAGAATGTGACAAAGCCAGAAAACACTGCAAAAGGACTGCAACTAGCTTTATAGCTCCTTCAGTACCAATCTCACAATTATACAGTACCGCTGCTACCTTTCTCTATAAATCAGGCATAAAAAAAGGGTCATATGACCCTTTTTTTATGCCCGAAAACTTAGTCTATGCTCTGCGTTCCCACAACCGCATATCTTTCATTTTCTTACGACGCTCACGCTGGAGTGACTTACAAACCAACGGAGTGTTTTTCTTGTATCCACAACGTGCACGGTATTCCTCTGGAGTAAGACCATGTGTTGCAAGGTGCTTTTTAGTCAATATTTTAAAAGACTTTCCACATTCAACACAAGTAATTGATTTTTCTTTAATCGCCTTTTTCGGATCAATCATTTTACCTGCAGAATCATCATCAACTGCACAACTTGCACTGATCTCCTTAATTCCCCCAGCAAGCTTACGAACCATTGTTGTGATTTCTTCTTCTGTCATTGTCCGTACACTAGCTTGTGCTTTGACAATTTCCAGAGCTTCCTTCAAATAACTTTCCATGTAACTACCCCTCCTATCCATTAAATGAACAAGTATTATACCCAGAAAATGAAAAAATATTTAAAACAGAACCGCCGAAGCACTCTTTACTTATCTAATTTCATAGTTGAAAGAACTATTAAAGCACACATAAGCAATGATTAACTTATATAAAATGCCCTGAAGACATACTACAGAACAGCATGTACACACAATAGAATTTTTTGTAGTTTTTTTATAATACCATTACAAACAAATTACATTTTTTAAAGATTGTAAATACAGAGTTACTACAAAGTACAAAGTTAAAAAAACATTCGACATAAGTACGACATTTAATATTGCATTTTTTTTGAGATTTTTTATGTATCTTTTTACTCTTTATTAGTGGAATAATTTTTTTTGAGCTATAATTTATCTTTTGCATGATCAGGTATTTTTTCTATTGTAAAAAAAACATAAAAATATTTTTATCTACATTGTTTCTTTTAATAAAGAAATATGTATTGCTGTACAAAAACAGCACATAAACAATAAAAAAAATAGCAACACTAGTTACTATTCAAAGGTCACGACAAATAATTTATTTAATTATATGCTTTTTTACTTATTTCATATTGCAACCATAACAAACAATAAATTGTTATTTCAATGCATTTAAGGAAAAATGTTATCTAAGCATAGCTAATTATATTTTATTAAAATGCTTTTTCACCCTTATAGATTAACTGTTCGCACTTCAAACATCTCAAGTTCATTCATATTAAACAGGGTTTACAGACAAACTTACTCACAAAGTCATCACAATACATCTTTAAACACCTTCTATGTTCTTTAAATTTTATATACACTCCACATCTTAAGACACATAGCAAAGTCAAATTTAAAAATGCATTCTGCCCCCCCTAATGCACTGCAATATTTCTGGAGAATTATGCATATGGCAAAAACCATTGTAATTGGCGGCACACAAAGCGGCAGCGGTAAGACATTAGTCAGCCTTGCTATAATGGCAGCGCTCACACGTCGAGGGCTACATGTACAGCCGTTCAAATGTGGTCCAGACTTTATTGATCCAGGCCTGCACAAAGCCGTTACTGGCAACAACAGTATAAATCTTGACGGGTGGATGCTTCCCAAGGGAGCAAACATAGCCACTTACAACAACGCCATGTCCCCTAAAAAAGGAACATCTCCTGATATCGCAGTTATTGAAGGTGTCATGGGGCTTTTTGATGGAGCCAGCGGCAGTGAAGATTCCGGCTCCACAGCACAGATCGCCAAATGGCTTGATGCGCATGTATTACTCGTTATCGACGGGCGTTCCATGGCACGATCGTTCGCAGCAATTGCCCACGGCTTTACAACTCTTGATCCTGACCTTACGTTCGCAGGATGTATTGCAAACAGGGTTGGCAGCCCAAACCATGTGTCCCTTATCCGCGAAGCTATGCAAACCTACTGCCCTGAAATTCTGCTTGCCGGATGTCTGCCGCGTAATGACGATATCACACTCCCATCGCGTCATCTGGGGCTCGTCACAGCAGAAGAAGGGGTCCTCAACTCTGATCGCATTGCAGCTCTTGCAGACTGGGCAAATGATAATATTGATTTCGACCACCTGCTTTCTCAGCTGCCTGAACACCATTTCTCACCTATCGAGACATGCAAGAATAAAGACAGTTCCGCAACGCCAGTTCGAATTGCAGTAGCAACCGATGCCGCTTTTTGTTTTTGCTATCCAGACAACCTGCGGCTGCTCGAAGAAAACGGAGCTGAAATAATCCACTTTTCACCACTCAAGGACTCATCACTTCCAGAAAAAATTGACGGACTGTACTTGCCCGGCGGTTATCCGGAATTATATGCAGAACGTCTAAGCCTAAACGCTTCAATGCGTTCTGCCATCCGCGATTTCTCCCAATCCGGAAGACCAGTCTACGCAGAATGTGGCGGTTTCATGTACCTCGCACAAGAAATCAGAACAGAAACTGCTACATACCCTATGTGCAATGTATTCGACGTACACTGTACAATGGATAAGCGGCATAGAGCACTAGGTTACCGAGAGATAAAAACAACAGCCAATTCCATTTTAGGCAGTAAAAACACCACAGCACGCGGGCACGAATTCCATTACTCATTTGCAAAAGAAACTACTGCACATAACTCGCTCTACACGGTAACAGACAGAAAAGGTATTGAAACATCAACATCCGGCTATGCTACCCGCAATACGGTCGGGTCATACGTACATCTCCACTTTGCCTCGCAACCATCCGTTGCCAAGGCCATCGTAGATGCGTGCATACGAACAAGGACTCTTCATGACTAAGACTGAATTGCAGCCATTTTTTTCTCCAAGCAACATTGAACAACGCTCTTTTGAGATCATCGACAGCGAAGTGCCTGAACCACGTCCTTTTGTTAATAACGAATGGGTGATCGCCAGACGCTTAATCCATACCACGGCAGACTTTGATTTGCTGAACCATATCATCTTCCACCCTGAAGCCATTGAGGCGGGTGTAAATGCGATCAAAAGCGGCTGCACCATTTTTACCGATACCGAAATGGCTCGTTCGGGTATTCCAGTGCGACGCACAGAGCCGTTCGGGTGTACCACCCAATGCCTGCTCAACCGTCCAGACGTAGTACAAAAGGCACAGGAAACCGGCTCTACCCGTGCACAAGCTGCAATGGATGCAGCAACACCTGAAATCGGCGGTTCCATCATGGCCATCGGCAATGCACCAACCGCATTAATTCGCCTTATGCAGCACCTTGAAAACGGCGGAACCGCTCCTGCACTTATCGTCGGCATGCCTGTTGGATTCGTTAATGCTGCCGAATCCAAAGAAATACTTCTTGCACAATCTACTGTTCCTTATATAACCATTCGCGGACGAAAAGGCGGATCCCCACTTGCAGCAGCAGCAGTAAATGCTCTGGCTATCCTTGCCGCCACCTCATAAGCCACTATCCTTTACCAACTATTCTTTCAGCAAGTTGCAGTAATCTGCTACCGTTGCTATAGTGGCCTGTGGAACTTTGACTTTTGCTAATTAACAGTCTTTTTGACTGACAGGATGTACAATGACAGACGAATCCCGCAATAGCGCCTCAAATGATGCCCAGAAAAAAGAAAAACAATATGTAGATCCTGCGGACAGAATTGCCGCAGAAATTACCGGCATCACAGAGCCAGAAGATGCGCTGCCACCAATCACTCTGGAAGACCTTCCAGAAAAAGTCCGCGAAGCCTGCTTCCGTGCAGGGTGGAATAAACTCATGCCTGTACAGGCACACGCTATTCCGTACGAGCTGGCACGCAGAGACATTATGGTGCAGTCCCGCACCGGTAGCGGCAAAACAGGTACCTACCTCCTGCCTGCACTGGAACGAGTGGATACGTCCAAAAGTTACACACAGATGCTTATTCTGGTTCCAACCCGAGAACTGGCTCTGCAGGTTGAATACGAAGCAACGACCCTTTTCGAAGGCACCGGCATCACTTCATGTGCAGTTTACGGTGGCGTAGGATACGGCAAGCAGGTCGAAAAACTGAATAACGGCGCACACGTTGTTATCGGCACACCGGGCCGTGTGCTCGACCACCTCATCCGCCATACATTAGATCTTTCTAAAACACGCATCCTTGTCTTTGATGAAGCAGATAGAATGCTCTCCATCGGTTTCTATCCAGACATGGTGGAAATCAAAGGATACCTGCCGCGTAAGCGCTCAACCTTCCTGCTTTCTGCAACCTATCCTCCGCGAGTTATTCAGCTCGCAGGAGAGTTCATGCATAAGCCGTCCATGTTGAGTCTTTCGCATCAGCAGGTACACGTTGTGGACACCCCGCACGTATTCTACAACGCAAAACCAATGGACAAAGACCGTGTGCTTGTCCGCGTACTGGAAGTTGAAAACCCTTCTTCTGCCATTATCTTTTGTAACACCAAAGCCAACGTGCACTATGTTACAGCCGTACTGAAAGGTTTTGGCTATGATGCGGACGAACTTTCCGCTGACCTTTCCCAGTCCAAGCGCGAAAAAGTTCTCACAAAGCTGCGTGAAGGAAACGTGCGTTTCCTCGTTGCCACGGATGTAGCAGCACGCGGCATTGATATTCCAGAGCTCTCCCACGTAATTCTGTATGAACCACCGGAAGACCGTGAATCATACATTCACAGGGCAGGACGCACAGGCCGTGCCGGAGCCAGCGGCGAAGTAATTTCTCTTGTAGATATTATGCAGAAGCTGGAATTGGAACGCATCGGCAATTACTACAAAATCTCCCTTCAAGAACGGGAAACACCGACAGACGAAGACGTTGCCAAGATTGCGGGGCAGCGCCTTACAGCCATGCTTGAAGGTCGCCTGCGTGGAAAAACCGGTCTTGAAAAAGAACGTATGAAGCGATTTGTTCCGCTTCTTAAAGAACTCTCACAAGATGACGAACAGCTTCTTCTAGCCGCCCAGCTTCTTGACGAGCTGTATCAGCAAACCCTGCACACCCCTCCCCCAGCTCCGGAGGTAAATAAAGGGCGTCAGCAGAAAGGCGGAGAGCAGAAAGGACAGCGTAAAACGCAAGGGCAGCAACGACGCCATACTCGTCCGCGCCGCAGAAAACCTGCCCAAAAGCGCTCTGAACAGTCGTAGATACCTCTTACAGGATGGTGCAATTAGTGCAGATGACACCTATTGAATCTGATTTATTCGAAAACTTTGATGCACTGCTCGGTACATACAATATAAGCAACGAACTCACAGTACTTGGGCTGGGAAAATTCAGTTTTTTTCGCAAGAAAAAAGCAAAACATGAGCTTATCGCCCTGTTTTATGCACTGTGGAAACTTGCATTAAAGCAATCTTTTCCAAAAGATCATGAGCTTTACTTTACGAACTACTGTGAAGCAAAAAAGTTAGATAAAGATGCCGCCGGAAACGCTACCATGCTCTACCGTAGCGTTGAAGTGTATAATACCCTGCTTGCGGAGCAAGGAACAAAAAACTTTTCAAACGTTGCAGACTTCTTAACAGACCAACTTGTTAAGGACTCTGACCGGCGTGAGCACATCACACTAAAGCTGGCACTCTCTATCCGCTCAACATACAACGTTATTTTTCAAAAACTTATTTCAAACTAACTCCTTAACTCCCGTGGAGTCCGTACAAAAGATCCAAAAAAAGGCGACCTCGCAACTGGTCGCCTTTTTCTTGGGAGGTTATCCCCATAGGTAGTAAAACGTCTTTAGTTACAAGACATATCGACAGAATAGAATTCATCTTTACTTTTTATGCTATTTTTTTGACACCTTTCTGTTTTTTAACTTTCTAAGTTATTTTCCCACTAATAATTCTCTTTGTTTTAGGCTTTTTTTCATTTTCATATTGACAACTGCACCCGCAGTTCGATAAACACCGACTTCACACGATGTGGGGCTATAGCTCAGTTGGGAGAGCGCTTGACTGGCAGTCAAGAGGTCATCGGTTCAACCCCGTTTAGCTCCACCACATTGATTACAAAAGCTTACAGAAAAATCTGTAAGCTTTTTTTTTGCGCCGTTACACACTCAAACGACTGCCTCTACCGTACGCTATCTTTTCCGCCCTAACATCCCACTCATATATACTACCATCCCCAACTATCTCCCGTAGAACAAAAGAAAGCTCATGGCTCAGGAGCGAACAATATGGATGATAAGTGGGAATTCTATAAAGACTACGCAAAAGAATGGCGCTGGCGAAGAAAAAATGCCAACGGTAAAATTATCGGTGCCTCTCCCAGAGGATATAAAAACAGACAGGAATGTCTCGAAAACGCCAAACAGCACGGCTTCGTATAGCCCCACCCATAAGAATACCACACTGCCCACATCTACTTACCCTATCCATCTGCTCCAATCAGCAATCACCAAAAAACAGCGGAACTAAATCTAACGTCACAGATCTTAACCTAGATCATTGCAGCAGACCTTCAAACAACAGAGTATGGGCATCGCTGTCGTGTCTTTCTGCCCGTAGCGATCCTCTTCAATCCACTACGTTCAAAAGCTTTCCGCACACGACTCGACAGCGTTCAATACACCAACCACCTTAGTCGTAAGGCTTAATGCTATTCACAGGTATTCGTATGAAAAAGTCATCCAACGCACCAATATCCCGAAGAACCTTCCTGAAAGTTTTTGGAGCCGTCGGAGCTACAGCTTGTGCCTCTGCGGCAAAAACGGCAAAGGCACAACCAACAGAACCTCAGGAAGAGCTCATGACTGTGCTCGACATATCAAAATGTATCGGCTGCGGGGAATGCGTTTCTGCATGTAAAGAATCAAACGCACGCAAGTTCCCTGAAGTACGCAAACCAATCCCTAAGATGTTCCCGCCACGTGTAAAAGTTGAAGACTGGTCCGATAAAAAAGATGTCGATGACCGCCTTACACCATATAACTGGCTCTACATCCAAACAGCAGACGTAGAACACAATGGCAAAGAGTACGAACTCAACATCCCAAGACGCTGTCTACACTGCACCAACCCGCCATGTGCGAATCTCTGCCCTTGGGGTGCTGCACGTAAGGAAGATTCTGGGATTGTCCGCATCCACGAAGATATATGTCTTGGTGGAGCCAAATGCCGCACAGTCTGCCCATGGCATATACCACAACGTCAAAGCGGTGCCGGCCTTTACCTGGACTTACTCCCTCGTTTTGCAGGAAACGGAGTCATGCTCAAATGTGACCGTTGTTACGATAAAGTCGCGCAAGGCCAACAACCCGCATGCATAACAGCCTGTCCTGAAAACGTGCAGCGCATTGGCTCACGCAGTGAAATGATCACCTATGCAAAAGAGCTCGCTACCTCAATGAATGGCTATATCTACGGCCTTGAGGAAAATGGGGGCACCAACACAATCTACGTATCACCTGTACCATTCGAGATGCTCAACGAAGCCATTGAAAAAGGGAAAGGAAAACCACATCTCGCCCCGGTAGAAAACTCTATGGCAAAAGAAGAAACACTGACATCTGCACTCATTGCTGCACCTATTGCAGGCATAGCAGCTGGTGCTCTCAAAGTTCTCTCTGACGTACGCAAGGGGAAGAACAATGACTAAAATTATTCTCAAACTCTGGATGCCTGTAATGGCGTTCATGGCCATCACAGGCATGGGACAGATGCCTATCTTCAAACGCTACTACGTAGCTGACATCCCAGGTTTGGCATGGCTTGGAGAGCCCTTCACTGTCCATTGGGCGCACTACATCGGTGCAGCCGCCCTTATGTTTATAATTGCGTGGCTCGTAACACTCTGGTTCGCCAAGCAACCCAAACTGACCGGTTCAGGGAAAATCCGCATAGTCCTCCTAGGCCTGATCATTGGTACCGGCTACGTCCGTGTAATCAAGAACCTGCCCGACATCCATTTTTCGCCAACCGTTACAATGCTCATTGACTGGACGCATCTTCTGTTTGCCATGCTCCTCGGCATTGCCGCACTCTGGAGTGCCAGGACAGGGCGAAAAGCTTACATCAAAAGATAACTTTTTATGCCTCCGGCAGCTATAAGACTCATCTAAGAGAGTAGCGACCATCATTAAACTTCTCATGCGGCTTTAATGTGCTCCACTAAAACAATAAAAAAAGGACTATCCCACGTTAGTTAGGATCGTCCTTTTTTATTTATGAAAGGTAGTTGAGAGCTAACACAAGGCAACCTATCCCCAGCGCTCATTATCCGTAAACTGACTCTAGTCAATGAAAGAAAGAGTTCTAGAGAGGATACCTGCTCAAAAAAATATCAGCTTCTACAAGTACGGAGAAAACAGCCAGAAAAAAGCATCGCGCATGCGAATAGGAAGCGAGCGGTTCACGATTTCGCGATGCGTCACCTCTTGAGATAGCTTAACGGTATCATCGACATGAGCAATAAGCTCATTAGCAAGTCCCATATCAAGCACTTCTACGTTAAGCTCAAAATTAAGCTGCAGACTACGTGGATCCATGTTGGCAGAACCGAATTGAACATAACAGTCGTCTATAACAAGAAGCTTAGTATGACAGAAAGGCCGTGGCTGATAAAAGATACGTACACCTGACTCAAGAAGGTCTTTGAAATAATTTCTGCTCGCCCAATGAACAAAAGGCCAGTTTGACCTTACAGGCAAGACAATGGATACGGCTATTCCACGTAACGCTGCTACAGAAAGTACGCTTATAAGCTCAGCTGACGGCAAAAAATAAGGCGTCATAATACGTACAGAGTGTTTGGCTGCACTTATCGTTGCGAGAATGGATGTATGAAGAGGATTGTCGGGGTTATCTGGACCATCTTTGATAACACGGGCAAGAATATTACCGGTATGATCCATCGCTGGCGGTAAAGGTTGATGCTCTTCACCATTGGAATATGCCCAGTCTTCCATAAAAATTTGTTGAAGCTGCGAAACAATAGGTCCCGTCAACTTATAATGCATGTCAGTAAGACGACGATACCCTTTGGAGCTACGAGTTCCACCTATGTTCATCCCACCAGTGAATCCTACCTTACCATCTACAACTAGCAGCTTGCGGTGATTTCGCAGGTTCAGACGAATTTGCGGCGGAAAAAGGCTCAATGGTAGAAAGACAACTGCCGGTACTCCCTGCTTACGTAAAAAACGCACAACAGAACGCCATGAAAGCATCAGACCAAAACCATCTATGAGGACGGCAACGTGTACACCACGCTCATGGGCTTCAATAAGGCTTTTTACAAAGCTCCTGCCAACAGGATCATTATCCAGCAGAAAGGTAGAGAGATAAATAGATTCGTTCGCACTTTTAATAGCATCAAGCATGGCTGGGTATGCCTGCTTTCCGTTGAAAAGCGGCCGAATACTGTTCCCTTTAAGGGGGAAAGTACCTGTCATTGCCCGCCCAATTTTTTCCAGCATAATGAGTTCTTCTGGAAGCTCTTTCAACAGGCAGGTATGTGCTCGATGATCAGGCGGCTTAAGGTACCCAGTGGTCTTTTGCTGCTCAAATTCCTCACGCAGCCGTGTAGCACTTCGCCTGACACGGTTCACCCCGAAAATCACGTATGCAAGAACGCCAACAACAGGCAGAGATAGACAGAGCGCAACCCATACAAGGGCAGAGTTCGGCTGCTTACGCGTAAGCAAGGCATGCCCTGCTCCCAACAAAGACAACACAAAGAAGAAATTGAATAATAACACGTAAGGAGACATGCACTCTCCACGTTAAATAATGACTGCTAAGTGTTTAAAAAAAGAAAACAGAAAATCTAGTGTAATATCAATATCGTCGGATAGTTATTCTTTGCAAGTTTTATAATCGCACTTCCTTCACTACCAAAAAACGCGAGATCATAAAAAACAATCTCGCGTTCATGTAGATGAATTCAGAAAGTAACTACCGGACAACCAGTACAGGTATTTTGCAGTGAGAGATGATATCAGAGGTAAGGCTACCCAACAAAAGTCCCTCTACTTCACTTAACCCGCGTGCGCCCATACAAATCAAATCACAGTGTTCATCTTCAGCAATCCTGCAGACTGCGTCAAAGGCACGCCCCGTTGCAACACGGGTGCTATATGTTACATTATTCTGTTTAAGCTCCGGAATGTACTTATCAAAAATTCTCTGTGCTTCTTCTTTCTGTTCTTCGCGAAGCTCTTCGCGGGCATGGCCACCGATAATATTAGGAATATGTTCAAGCACGTTCACCAGTATGATTTCTGCATTCATACTGATTGCAATCCCCATAGCTTTGCGCTTTGCAAGTAAGGCATGTTTGGAACCATCAACCGGAACAAGAATTTTTTTAAAAAACATAAGTGAACCTCCGCTTGCTTATTGTCTTAGGGTGCGTTGACTTCAACTAAAAAAGAGCTCTCCTGTGCTACCAACCAAGTTAATGACCTTATGATACTATAGTAAAATTAGCAGGTTCAATTTTTTTTTTCAAACAGAATCAAATTACAAACATTGATTACTTTCTATCCCATATACTTTTTACTTTCATACTATCATGTTACATTCCGCAGAGTTCTTTTGAAGAAGAACATAGAAATACTAATCACATATGAGGGAAGCTATGTTTGACTTTCAGACTCTCAGCTCTATGATTTCGGTGTGGCTGTTAGACAGTGGTATAAACATCCTTTATGCCTTGTTTATTCTTATTTTGGGTTGGTGGCTTGCCCGTCATCTTACCCGCCTCATCCGTATCTTCCTTGATAAAAACAAAATTGACCCCTTACAGACCGGCTTTATCACAACAATTGTCCGCTACAGCATTATCATCGCTGTACTACTGATTGCAGCATCACGTGTCGGAATCAACATCACCTCTCTCATAGCAATATTCGGTGCAGCTGCGTTAGCCATTGGTCTCGCTGTCAAAGACAACCTTTCGAACTTTTCATCCGGCATGCTGCTGGTATTTTTCCGACCTTTTACCAAAGGGGATTTTGTCGAAGTTTGCGGGACAATGGGAACGATTGAAGCAACAAGCCTTTTCAGTACTGTGTTAACCACCGTAGATAATAAAAAGGTTTTTATTCCAAACAGCATGGTAATGAATAATGTTATTACCAATTACAGCGCCAACCCTACCCGCAGACTAGATCTCACAATCGGGATTGACTACGGGGCAAACATTACTGAAGCAAAAAAAATTCTTCTGGATGTCCTAGAAAAACATACAGCTGTAAGAACCACTCCTGAACCGGTTGTTGCCGTGGAAGCTTTGGCAGACAGTAGCGTCAATATAACCATGCGGGCATGGGTTCCTACAGAACAATACCTCTCTACAAAATTCGAACTACTGGAAGAATGTAAAAATGCACTGACAGAACAGGGGGTTTCCATACCATTTCCACAAATGGATATTCATATGGACAAATAAAGAACCTGTACAAACAATAACTCTTTCAGCACTTTTATTCTTTGAGACGATACGAGACAAAAATAGTCACCATCTTGAACCAATCGCCAAAAAACTGTATCAGGCGCTCAGCAAAAACTTTCAATGGTGCGCTCATCAAGCACCATAAACAGGAATGACAACCCATTCCCAATTAGGAGGCCAGACGTGCGGATTCTTATCGTGGGTTCCGGAGGACGTGAACACGCCCTCGCATGGAAACTTCGTCAGAGTGCAAAAGTTGAAGAAATCTTCATTGCCCCGGGTAATGGTGGTACTGCGCTCGAAGGTACCAACGTACCAATCAAGGCAGACGACCTGCCCGCACTGGTGGCTTTCGCCAAAGAAAAGGCTATTGATCTCGTTGTTCCGGGTCCTGAATTACCTTTGGTTCTTGGAATCAAAGACGCTCTAGATCTGGAAGGGATTCCCTGCTTCGGTCCAAACGCATTTGCAGCACAGCTTGAAGGCTCCAAGGCATTTGCCAAAAAGATCATGCAGGAAGCCGGTGTACCCACTGCTGCGTTCGGCGTATTTGAAGAATTCTCTGAAGCCCGTGACTTCGTACTGGAAAAAGGCGCACCGATTGTTGTTAAGGCTGACGGCCTTGCAGCAGGTAAAGGTGTAATTGTTGCCCAGTCCACCGACGAAGCCATTCAGGCACTTGAAGAAATTATGGTGCAGAAGTCCTTTGGCGACTCTGGGAAACATGTTGTTGTTGAAGAGTGTCTTGTTGGTGAAGAAGCATCCTTTATCTGCTTCTGCGATGGCAACACTGTAAAACCTCTTCCTTCTTCTCAGGATCACAAGGCAGTTTACGAGGGCGACACCGGCCCTAACACTGGTGGCATGGGAGCTTACAGCCCTGCACCGGTACTGCCTGCAGACCGCTATGATGAGATTATTGAATCCGTCATGAAGCCGGTCGTGAATCTTTTGGGTGAAAAAGACAAACCGTTTATCGGCATCCTGTACGCAGGACTTATGATGACCGAAAACGGCCCGTACGTACTCGAATTCAACGTCCGCTTCGGCGATCCGGAATGTCAGCCGCTTGTGATGCGTCTTGATTGCGATCTTGCTGAAGTGATGATGGCGTGCGTTCAGGGCAAACTTGCCGAAACCCCGCTCCCAATCAAAGATGAAACAACCCTTGGCGTTGTTGTTGCTGCTGACGGCTACCCTGGAGCCTACCCTAAAGGTATGGCTATCACCGGTATTGAAGAAGCAGAAGCAATCGGCGACGTAAAAGTATTCCAAGCAGGAACAACCATCGAGAACGGCCAAACCGTATCGACTGGCGGACGAGTACTTTGCGTAACAGCACTCGGTGCTGATCTTGCCGCGGCACAAAAACGCGCTTACGAAGCTCTTGAACATGTCAAAATGGATAATGCTTATTTCCGTAAAGACATCGGCTTCAAAGGGTTTAAATAACCTCTCAGGAGATAGAGAATATGCCTCAAGTTGCTATTTTCATGGGCAGTGCTTCAGATGAAGAAACTATGCGCCCATGCACCCAGCTATTAGACCAACTTAAGATTTCGTACGTTTTCACCGTCAGCTCTGCACACAGAACACCAGAACGCACAGAACATCTGGTGGACACTCTTGAAGCAGAAGGTTGTCAGGTATTCATCTGCGCCGCAGGCATGGCTGCACACCTTGCCGGCGCCGTAGCAGCACGTACTCTCAAACCAGTTATCGGTGTACCTGTTACAGCATCCAACCTTTCCGGTCTGGACGCAATGCTCGCGACCGTACAGATGCCTCCGGGATACCCGGTTGCAACTGTAGCGCTTGATAAAGCAGGTGCTAAAAACGCTGCATGGCTTGCTGCACAAATGATTGCTCTCACAGACGACAGCGTCGCAGCTAACCTCAAAGCAGCACGTGAAGAAGGCAAAGCCGCTGTTATCAAAAGCGCGGAAGAGCTGGAAGCACGCTACGCTAAATAGAACATATTTCGCAGCATGGCCTTTTACCTTCCTCACGTAGCTGCAACTGCGTGTGAATGAGAAAAGGCTTCCCCAACTGCGTACAAATTAAAAACGCCTGTCAGATCCCGCTGACAGGCGTTTTTTTATTTTCTTCCCTCCACGAACAGCAACAATGCGTGGAAGAATCTATCTCTTATTTCTGGCAATCAACGGTCGTAAGCACATAAAATTAAGCATATTGACATGTTAGAGACCACCACTTTCGCAAGCATTAGATAATCTCAAGCCCCTCTTCTTCCATCAGCGCAATACCGTGTTCGATAGCTATTGCGTATGAAAGGTCGGTATCCAGAGCCTGCTCACGAGAATAGGAAGAAATTGCGCTGCCATCTGCCATTGGACAATAACGGCCACAAACTATACCAACTATCCTATCCTCATTGATACTGATAAGAGGTCCGCCCACATCACCAGCATGCACACGCGTATCAAAAAGAATGTGATTATTCCCGAGCGGAGATGTCAGTTTGGAACTGACAACAGAACTAACCACTGTCAGATGGTGCATATTCTGAAAGCCGAAAGGATACCCCAAACTCACAAGAGGAGCACCTAGGCGCAAACCTTCTGTACTCCCAAGCAAGAAATCCGGCATCACTATATCCGCTTCCAGATCAAGCGCCAGCAGTGCAATATCTCGATCCTTATCCACGGTAATTACTTCAACTGGAATGGAGCGTACGTGTTCACGACTGATGTTTTGGAAATCAGTTGCCTCCGGTGCGTATGGTACAACACATAGATTTTCGTGATTATCCCCGAAAATATGACTTGTTGTGAGCATATAGCCATCTTCATGCACGAGAAAGCAAGAACCCAAAAACGCTGCACCAGAGTCTTCCTGACGCATAAGCATCATACAGCCACCAGTGAATTTTTCGGCAGAAGTTGTATACATTGAATCCTCCTAGCGAATTTTATGGCGACGTCGTTTAGCTGGAAACGGTTTAGGGGTTACGCTCATTTTCTTCGGCTTCTTGTCAGTATCGATATAAAACTGCTGAGGGCCTGAGTAGTCTTTAAGCCCTTTGAAAAGGCTGTACATCATAAAGAGCAAAATTACTGCAAACGGCAAGCCGGATGCAATGGTCGCTGTTTGCAAAGCAATCAAGCCACCACCATACAATAATGCTGCCGCCACAGTCCCTTCAAGCATAGCCCAGAAAACACGCTGCGGAACAGGCGGATCCTGATTACCGTTTGCTGTGATGATATCAATAACCAGTGAGCCGGAATCAGACGAAGTAACAAAGAAACTGATAACAACAATAATACCAAGCACACTTGTTACAGAAGAAAATGGGAAATGCTCCAGCAGTACAAACAAGGAAACCGGAACGTTCTCCTGTACAGCCTTAGCAATGCCCCCACCGCCGAACATATCGATAAACAGCGCACTGTTTCCGAATACTGTAATCCAGACAAAGGTAACGAGTGTTGGAACAAGAAGCACACCAGCGATGAACTCACGAATAGTGCGGCCTTTAGAAATTCGGGCAATAAACATACCTACGAACGGTGACCACCCGATCCACCAACCCCAATAGAACACGGTCCAACCGTCTTGCCATGAAGTGTTTTCATAGGTTTCATTCCAAGTAGAAAGCTGCATGAAGTTTTGGAAATAAATACCAATGTTTTCCACAAGAGCATTGAGGATAAACAGGGTTGGTCCCAGTAACAACACAAAGCACATCAACAAAAGAGCAAGACTGATGTTAAGCTCACTCAGCCTGCGAATACCAGCATCCAGCCCGCTTACTACTGAGTACGTAGCCATAAGCGTGATCGCGCAAATTAAAATAAGCTGAACATTTGTTGTCTGCGGTATACCGAAGACATGAAATAAACCGGCGTTAACCTGCTGAACACCTACCCCGAGAGAGGTAGCAACACCAAACAAAGTAGCGACGGTTGCAGAGATATCAACAGCGTACCCAAGCGGCCCGTCTACCTTATCACCAAGCAAAGGCACAAAAGCAGAACGGATTGTAAGTGGATACCCTTTATTGAACGAAAAGAAAGCTAAAGAAAGGCCAACAATGGCGTAAACGCTCCAAGGATGAAGTCCCCAGTGCAGAAAAGTCAAATCCATTGCCATGCGTGCGGCATCCGGTGAACCCGGAGCAGTAGAAAACGGTGAGGAAATAAAATGGAACATCGGTTCGGCAACGCCGTAAAATAAGAGGCCGATCCCCATACCCGCACTAAAGAGCATAGCGAACCATGCTGGAGTACTGAACTCCGGCACAGCTTCATCACCGCCAAGCCGGATGTCTCCAAATCGGGAAAACATAAAAAGAAGGGTACAAATCAAAATAAGGTTCATTGTAAGAACAAAGAACCACCCAGTGTACGTAGAAATCCCAGTCTGAACTATTCCAAAGAAATCTTTAATATCTTTACCAAGATATATTGTAAGCGCGACAAGAAAGATAATTAACCCAGCAGAAATAAAGAAGATATACGGATGAACATCATATTTTATTTTCGCCCCATCACGGTTGGTGAGGTTTGAAGTGAAACTCAAAACTCCTCCTATTGTTTATGCACAATGTAACACCTACTAGTACAGCTTATAGTACACATAAAAAACAATGCAGAATTATAATTCTGCATTGCAAATAACAGTACATACAAAAATTGTGCATTATGTTTATCAGTTGTAACTCGCTGTATTATATGTATACATCAAATGAAAAACTACGTCAAATCACGTGTAAATACATTTTTCTCTCACACAACATACACAGGGTGTTTCTTTGTAGTATCACTCAATAATTTTCCTGTAAGATAATGAATCTGCAGACTATCTATTCAAAAAACAACATTCCATTTACCCCACAATCAAACAATAATAGACAACAAAAAAAACGCTTCTGACAAACAAGTCAGAAGCGTTTTTTTTGTTCTATTATTAAGTACCTAGCGTGGAGGAACACCAGTAGATTCACGGATGATAAGGTCATGCTGAACAGATGGGATAGTTTCCTCCGGATGCTCACCGGTACGCAGGATATCCAACAGCACTGAAGTTGCCTGCCGTCCCATACGGTAACCCGGCTGGAGAACAGTAGTAAGCGGCGGCCAGACATGTTTTGCCATTGGGATGTCATCAAATCCGAAAACAGACACGTCTTTGGGAATTTCAAACCCAAGTCGACGCAACGCACTAATTGTATTGATCGCTACAAGATCATTTGAAGCAAAAATCGCGGTCGGAGGATTTGAGGAGTTCATTAACTTCTCGATGCCTTCTGAGCAATCCGAAGTATTAGAAGAAACTTGTACAAAGCTTTGAGGGTGCGTCGGAATATCGTGATCCTGCAAGCATCGTAAGAAGCCCTCATAACGCATACGACATCGGTCAGAAGCAATAAATGGCACGCCAAGCATCGCAAAGCTCTTATGACCGAGCTTAATCAAGTATTCGGTAGCATCGTAACTAGCCTGTACGTTGTCCACAGACACACATGGTAGACACCCCTGTTTGTTAAACAGGTTAACTGCCGGAATTTTTTCCTGATACAATTTTTGCGCAATATCGCCCATGGAGTCGGATACAGTAAGAATAATACCGTCTACACGACGCTCCAGAAAATTTTCCACCATCTGCTTTTCGCGCTGGCGGTTGTACTCCGCACTGGCAATAAACACCTGATACCCATGCAATTGTGCTTCATCCTGCACGCCACGAGCACACTCACTGTAAATCTGGTTATTAACAGCAGGGATGATGTATCCAATAGTTTTTGTACGCTGCGTAGCCAGCGCCTTTGCCGCAAAGTTGCATCGATAATTATGCTTATCGATAATGCGCTGAATACGCTCCCCAGTTTCCTTACGCACCTTTTCCGGCATATTCAGGTACCGAGAAACGGTTGCAATGGAAACTTTTGCCTCTCGGGCAATATCCCTAATTGTCGGCTGAAAAGATTTGTTCAAAGTCATAGGTGATAAACGCGTTATGGTTTTAAACTTGATGCTTAATCCCCAAAACGCGCACTTGGACTGAGGGGAGGCATCGTAGGCTGTGCCTTCACGATCTAAACAAAGAAAGCTACATTTTCGCTTTCACCGTGCAATACAATGAAAACGGTGCAACAAACAAATCAATCCGTTTTCATTTTTTGCCTTATATGGTGGTTTTAAAACTTTTGCAACTATGGTGTGAATATGAAGCTAAGATCTGTGATAAGCGCCGCTTACACTAAGGCTAGATTTAAAAAAGGGCACTGGTCAAAACGCCTCAAAACAGCGTTTCATATCAATGAAAACGGTTACATTTTCAATTAAAAAAAGATAACACATTCCTCTTGCCTTACCCCACAAAAAAAAGATCGGAAAAGCTATGCTTTTCCGATCTTAAATATTTCACTTTGTCCTGACAGTGAAATTATCTGCCCGATAGCTGTGCTTATCAAACAGAAACTGACAAGAGGTAACGCAACCCCTTTCAAACAGAAAGACTAGCCGATTGGCAGTACCACTCTGTCATAAACTTCATTAAGAACTTCTGCCATTGCAAGGTAGATTGCGGACATACCACATACGATACCTTCGTAACCTGCGATGGTTCCTACGAGAGCAGAACCAGTGAAGTCACGGATTGCAAGCAAGAAGAAGAGAAGAGTAAGGGAACCAAAAATGAACTTAATGCAGAAATTACCTTTAAGTGTTCCAAGGAAAAGGAAAAAGGTGAGAAGACCCCACATTGCAAGATAGCAGCCCATGTACGCATGCGGAGTTGCATCTGCCCAGCCAAGCTTAGGCATAATAATGAGAGCCACCAAGGAAATCCAGAAAAGACCATAAGAGGTAAACGCAGTTGTACCGAATGTGTTGCCTTTTTTGAATTCCATTACGCCAGCGATTACCTGAGCGATACCGCCGTAAAAAATACCCATAGCAAGGATCATTGAAGAAATTGGAAAAAATCCTGCATTGTGAATGTTCAACAACACTGTGGTCATACCAAAGCCCATGAGACCGAGTGGTGCTGGATTCGCTAAATTATCACGCATCAACCTACTCCTGATAATAAAAAATCGTACGCCCTGAATTAAGGCTGTTTGAACGAACAGCTAAGCTATATTCCTTGGAACTTCAAGCCAAATTACACCGTTTGTTGCTAAATGACATGCCTTTCCAAAGAAAGCTGAACGCTTACACCCATCACCATAGTCACAAAAAAAGGCTGCAACCATGCAACTCTTTATAGCAAGAGTCGCATGGATTGCAGCACCACCCTTTTTGTACGAGGTTATGGGCAGACTATTGTTACAATCACGTTACAATTATGTTACAGATTTGTTACCTAGGAAAAATCCTCAGCCAACAAGGCCTTAAGTTCTTCCCGAATAACCTGAGCTGCAGACTTCGCCGCAGACTGTTCTATTGTCCCTTTAATTTGCCCTTCGATCCGGTTACCCATTGATTCAATCATCATTTCAGTTCGAACCTCAACAGCATTCAAAACACGCGCCATCAATGGGCCATCCAGATTAAAAGCATCATCAATTGCTTCTTTCATAACCTCTTTATCCACAGCTGCAGGCTGTGAAGCTGCAAAAGATTCCTGCATAACAACGACGTTCTGTAATGTGCTTTCCAAATAGTAAATACGCTCTGTAAGCTCTGCAAACTCTTCAGGTGTCATGGCTGGCACCGGCGGAACATCATACGAATCGTCATGCTGAACAGCTGAACTTACTGCCGGAGTGGTATCCAGCATCTCCATTGAGGAATCCGCAAAATCTGGAGCAGCTACACTAGACTCGCGCATAAGATCTTCAAGACTTGCATTAGGCGGAACAGGTGCAGCGTTTTCATTAATATCGACCATGTCCAGTTCTGGTGCGTCCTCTTCTTCAGGAGCTTCAACAGGCTCCGGCTGAAGATCTGCAAAAGATTCCAGATCTGCCATAGCTTCCTGCTCAAGCTCAGCCATTGGAACCTCCTGTTCCACGGCATCCATAGCTTCAGAGACAGGATCGCTATCTTCTGCCACCTGTCCAAACGGCTCTGCAAGTTCCTCTGGAGCTGCAAAAACAGGCTCATCTACGTTATCATGAAGTGCAGCTCCTGCAGTAGGGTCTGACAGATCAAGATGTTCTGGAGCAACTACCTCTGGCTCTGCTGCAAGTTCTTGCGATGATTCAATAGATGGCTCAGCCATCATCGAAACATCTTCAGAAATCGGCTCTTCAACAGGTGCTTCAAAGGACAAATCCTGCTCACCTTCTGGAACTTCTTCCATTACAGACTCTGGCGCATCAGCATCAGAGAATAACGTATCAATGTCGTCATGTGTAAACTCAGCCGGTTCTACAGCTGGTTGAAGATCATCTTCAGTTACATCACCCACAACGTCACCGCCAAGTGGCTCTTCGCCTAAAATTCTATCAAGGGTTGAATCCAAATCTTCTTCTAAAGACGTCGGTTCGCCAAGCAGCTCTGCCTCTGGTTCTACTGTAGGCCCTTCTATAGATTGAACCTCAGTCATTGGCTCTGATTCAGGTGATTCAGCTACAGCTATTTCCGGTTCAACGACATCTGACTCAAAATCCAATCCTACCGCATCCTGAAGTACATCTTCGACAGGCGTTGCAAAAAGTTCATCAACAGGGTCTTCTGAATCAGCTTCCATCACAGGCTCGAGTGCTTCCTGCTCATCAAGAAGAGAATCCAATTCATCAAGAATAGATTCAAACTCATCAGCGGAACCTAACGGAGAGGCGTCTTCCTGCGTATCTGGGGCATCAGAAACACCCAATGTGTCATCATTAAGCAACGCATCAAGCTCAGCAGTTAACTCGTCTTCTACAATCGGAGACGCTGCGTCAACTTCAGGAGCTGTTTCCGAAGTCTCTGCAACTCCAAGTAGATCGTCTTCAAGAAGTGCATCAAGATCAAGGTCATCTTCCGGAAATTCTCCCGTATTCACAGGCTCTGCAGAAAGAAGTGCGTCTTTAGTCAACTCAGCTGGTTCAGGCTCGACTACTTCCTGTTCAGGCTCTAATACAGGCTCAACTTGCGGCTCTGAAGAAATTGGCGCTGCAGGTTCTGCTGCAACCATTTCAAGATCATCAAGAAGCGCATCAAGATCAAGGTCGTCATCCTGAACTTCTGAATTGCTCTCTGACTCTACAGAGAGAGTTACCTCTTCGATCTCCTCTGCAGGTTCAGGCACAACACCTACCGGTTCAGGCTCTAATACAGGCTCAACTTGCGGCTCTGAAGGAATAGGCGTTGCAGGTTCTGCTGCAGCCATTTCAAGATCATCAAGAAGTGCATCGATTTCAGCATCAAACATAGAGCCATCAACAGGAGCGACAGGCTCTTTAATTTCCGGCACAACAGCTTCCACTGGAGAATCCGGTTCAAAAGCCACTTCCGGTGCAATTTCTGCTTCCGGTTCGACTACAGGTTCCTGCACTGCTTCAACCACTGTTTGTGCACCATCATTTTCATCAAGCTCACTAAGGAGGAAGCCAATGTCATCCATCTCAACTTCTTCTGACTCAAGTGTGGTGCCGTCTGCAGCGGTTAAATCGGTACGCGGTGCCTGTGCAGGCTCATCATCAACTTTAAGGAGTTCATCAAGGTCAGCAAGATCAAAATCGCCCTGGGCCTCCTGTGCAGGAGAAGGAGTATCATCACTGGACTCGTTTAAAATACCGTCGATGTCGAATGGATCCTCTAACGAAACATCTTCGACAGGAGTTGACTTAGCTGGCGCGGCTGGTGAAACAACTGGCTGCGGTTCCGGTTCAACTGACGCCTCGACTGGCGCTTCGCCAAGTTCAAAATCTAAGTCTGCAAACAGGTCATCTACATCGGTATTATTAATATCTGCGATGTTTTTTTCTGTTGCTGGAGCAGGTTCCGGAGCAGACTGAACCTTAAGCTCTTGAACCTGCTTTGTGTCTGGCTCATCCAGATCAAAATCCAGTCCTAAATCTCCTAAAAGATCATCATCTGCTCCACCCTGCGGAGCGGATGGGGCAGATTTCGGCTTTGGTACTGGATCTTCTACAGGTGCTGTCTCAAAATCAAAATCTGCAAATAGATCATCAAGATCATCAGCTGGCTGCACTTTTGGTTCTTCAGCAGGAGCGAGGTGTGCTGGTTCTGCCGGAGCTTCGCCCAATTCAAAGTCTAAATCTGCAAAAAGGTCATCAACGTCTGCAGCATTCACGTCTGCAATGTTGGCTTCCGTAGCAGCAAGGGGTTCCGAAGCCACTGCCTGAGGCTGCGGAGCAGGTTCTGCAACAACGGATTCTGGTGTAGCAGGATTCATGGACATTGAGGATAAATCTTCATCAAAATCAGGTTGGCGGACAGGCTCTTTTTTAGAAGCAGGTGACTCTGAAAATTCATTAAGCAAGTCTTCAAAATCAGCGTCAAACCCTACAGAGGAGTCCTTTGCATCAACAGAATCAAGAAGATCGTCCAAATCGGATTCAAAAGACGGAGCAGAGTCAACTGCACTGCCACCTGATTGTGTCGGGGCGGACATTTCCGGCGCTAAATCTGCCAGTAAATCTTCTGCGGCAGGCTCATTCTTCGGTGTGTCTGCAAAAAGATCAGCAGATTGCTCTACTGGCTGTGAGCTAGAATCAGCAGAGTCCGCAAGCTCTGAAAAATCGGTAGTATTAAAAAGGTCTTCCAGTTCACTTTCAAAATCAACAGTACCCGCAGGGCTGGCAGGGATGGTGTTATTAGCCGCCGGGTCAGGCGGAGTACCCATCTCTACAATTTCTGTTAGATCGATAATTCCATTCTTTGTATTATCGGACATGACACACCTTTAAATTCGGTTAGGCAGTTTTAAACACAAACGCGTAGTGCACTAATGTATGCAAATAAACATATCACAACATACATTATTTCATGAAATTAACCATACATTACTGCATAAAGCAAGATTCGAAGCTGCTATTCATACCGCACAAAACAGCATGACTCCCTAATTTTGCTTCTTCATACGCTACGTTATATGCATGATATTTTTTTGCTGCATTAGCCATGCGAGACCCAAGAGGATCTAGCATGACAGAACACCATATTCGTGCAGTAATGTAGACACTGCTATGAACGCATAGACACCTATGCATAACTTAGTGTGGCGACACATCTTCCTGTGTAAATTACACACTCCAAAGCTCATCGGTCCTCACACATGTTTCCATTAGGTATGGCGCGGAATATCACTGATTATACCTTTGCTCCACAAAAAAAGACCGCCTTTTCAGGCGGTCTTTATACTCGTCAACAAAAGCTCACTCTAGGAGTGACACTTGGATTTTTTACAACCAGTGAGAGCTTTTTTCTGAGCTTTATCTTTGCCAGCAACTTCTTTGTGACAAGATACACAGGTTGCAATACCGGACTTACCAGGTTTTTTATCGTGAACGATTTTGTAGTAAGAACCAGCTTTCTTTTTGTCTGCTTTAGCTGCTGAGTGACAGCCAGCGGTAGCACATTTCTGGTAGTTTTCTTTACCATTTACAGGGTGGTGACACTCTTCACATTTGTAGTCAGTGTGAGTTGCGTGGTTAAACATAACCGGCTTTTTGGTTGCTTCCATCTTAACTGGTTCGGATGGAGCATCAACAGCGTAAGCAACCATAGCAAAAGCAACACAAAGCACTGCAGCCATAGCGAGTACCATTACTCTTTTCATGACAGTACAACCTCCTTCACAAGGCATGTTATGATTTTCACATTAGGCTATATTGTACCTCTATTACACTGTCAAGCAAACGCGACCTACTCAGTAGTAATCACACGACATTCCCTGAACACAAGGAAAAGACAGCAAGGCGACAGTGTATAATGTGCATTGTTTGCCTGCTCAATCCATACTGTGCTATTTTACAGTATGACATTCCTTACACGAAGTTGGACCTGCAGGCTTTCCTTCTTTCTTAAGAGCCTTATGACATCCATTACAACTTACTTTGCTGTTCGCATGGAATGCTCTTTTGAAATAAGCCATAGACTTACGCTCTTCAGATGAAGTCGGGTTGCCAAGATCATGACACCCTTTAGATGAACAGGTGTAAACGTCAGGTTTTTCCTTAAGCATGTGGTGACAGGCTTCACACTGCAACGCCGCATGCTTAGCATGTTGAAACGCTACCCTCGGTTTTTTAAGATTAGCTCCAGCTGGCACACCGATAACAATAGGTTCTTTCGGCGCTTCATGAGCCGCAGCAATACAGATAGCTGCAAAAAATAACGATATTACCAACGGAACAGAAGGAATTAGGTAGCGATGTAACATAACGTTTTCCCAAAAGTTATTTACGATACTTTTTCAGGTAACCACGGGGGGTTACGATGTTCTGACCTATCATTCGAGTCGTAGAATTGCCTATTATTATTGTAGAAAGCATATCTACTTGTTCAATGTCAAAGGAATTTAAGGAAAACACTTTTACTTCCTGTTCCTTACGATAAGCAGACTTCACCAGCCCCACCGGAGTACCGGCATCTCGCACGGTTCCGACAATTTCAAGCGCCTTACCAATCTGCCAATCTCTACGCTTGGATTTCGGATTGTACAACACTATCACGAAATCTGCTTCGGCAGCAGCCTTCAAACGCTTTTCTATAATGTCCCATTCAGTCAATAAGTCAGAAAGACTGATGACTGCAAAGTCATGCATCAACGGTGCCCCGAGAAGTGCAGAAGCAGCAGAAAGCGCTGGAATACCTGCAACAACTTCTATTTCGAGCGTATCAAGATGCTCTTCAGCAAGTTCGTAAATCAGACCGGACATGGCATAAATTCCAGGATCACCGGAACACACAACAACTGTGCTCTTGCCGCTCAAAGCAATCTCAATAGCCTTTTCACAGCGTGCCATCTCACCCATCATACCTGTTGAAACAAGCTCTTTACCTTCTTTCAACTCTTCCGGAACCAAATCTACGTATAACGTGTATCCGACAATAACATCGGCATCTGTAATCGCTTTTTGCGCTTGCGGAGTAAGCAACGCGCTATCGCCGGGACCAAGTCCGACCACCTTCAATGAAGAACCCATTATATCTCCAACGCAACAGCGCAGGTAACGCCATCACCTTTTTCTTTCTCTACAACCAACCGAGCCTCATGTTTAAGCGAAGCACAATGAAGTGCCGCAGCCTCCGCCACACTTTTCGTACCGACAGCCTGCATTGGAGCGTCGGAAGGATTGGGAACATCTACACCGTCTAGAACATCCGCGGCAAACGTAACAAAAGGAACACCTAGCGCTTCAGCAGCTTCAATAATGCCCTCCTCTTCCATTTTTGCATTAACCGAGGCTAGATACGCAATGCTCTCAATTGCCAAATCATGCTTCTCGAACGTAGTCCGGATAACCCCGAGTACCGTCTCCTTGGCTACACCACGCTTAGCGCCTATGCCCACACACAGCACCTTGGGATGCAACAACAATGTCTTTTCTTCCGGCTCAATCAATTCTGCACTACGCCAGGAAACAACGACACTCGGTCCATCTTCTTCTGCAAACGGAACCAGTTCTGCCGGAGTAAAAAGCTCAGCCAATTGTCCATGTTTCAAGCCCAGCACATCCGCAGGGTCATCAAGAACGACCTTTTCACCCGCCAGCAACGCGCCATTAACATGCTTCACTGCATCAATGTTATAAATCGCGCAACCGGCTTCAACAGCGACCATATCCAATGAAGGCAGCTTTTCTGAATCGGTAGCCGTAGTGATTACCGCTACGCCACCTATTAGCTGCGCCACTACTTTTGCAAGCTCATTAGCCCCGCCAAGATGGCCGGAAAGCAGGCTTATTACGTGCTGTCCATTCTGATCCATCACAACAACAGCAGGATCAACATCTTTGCTCACCAGATGCGGCGCAATAGCACGGACGGCAATACCCGCAGCGGTAATGAACACATGAGACGAAAAGTCGTTGAAAACCTCGGAAACGCACTCACGCAGGCTCTCAAAACCAACCTCTTGCACAATCGGGTTTGTGTCGACCATGCGCATTGGTACAAAAACACTGCCACCAAGTGCGCAAGCAATACTGCGCGCCAATGCCACCCCCTTGGGGGTAACTGCAAATACGGCTAGGTTGTTCATATCTTCTGCCTCCGGTGGCCCGTTTCACTATCGTTATTCGCAACCGAGCCACGCTTGAAGCTTGCAGGCTCACGTGACTTAGCCTTCTCACCTTACCACAACAACAAAGGGTGGAGCGACTAGCACTCCACCCTTCGTAATATACTCTTTCGTTATTTTCTAGCTTGGAACTACTAACTTACAACGTAGTTGAGACACGTCCCTCTCGCAGAGAGACAAAAAAACTCTCAACATTGCGGCAGACAATCTCAAGCTAATAAAATTAGAACTTCACGTTGCGGGCAGCTTCGAGAGCTTTCTCGAAGTGCTCATCAGTGTGTGCGAAGGAAACCATTGCAGCCTCAAGACCAAGGGAAGCAAGGTATACGCCCTGAGCACGCATCTGCTGATAGAACGAAGCGTACATCTTCGCATTACAAGCTTTCGCCTGATCGAAGTGTGTCACTTTCTCGCTGGTGAAGAACATAGTGAACATGGATGCAAGGGTGTTGTAAGTTACGTCTACACCTTTGGAAGCAATAATTGCGTGCAATTCTTTAGCAAACGCTGCAACGCGAGCTTCGAGAGCATCGTAATCTGCATTCTGAAGCACTTTAAGCGTAGCGATACCTGCAGCCATTACAACCGGGTTGCCGGAGTTAGTACCAGCCTGGAAAATATTACCAGTTGGTGCTACGCGATCCATAATTTCACGCTTACCGCCGTATGCACCTACTGGCATACCGCCACCGATGATTTTACCAAGGGTGGTAAGGTCTGGAGTAACGCCGAAACGAGCCTGCGCGCCACCGTAAGAAAGACGGAAGCCAGTAATTACTTCGTCGAAGATAAGAAGTGCGCCGTACTGGTCACAAACTTCGCGAAGACCTTCGAGGAAGCCTTCTACTGGAGGAATCAGACCCATGTTACCAGCAGTTGGCTCTACGATAATACACGCAATTTCGTCGCCGTTTGCTTCAAACTGCTTACGAACTGCTTCGATATCGTTGTAAGGAACAAGTAAGGTATCCTGAACAGTACCCGCTGGAACACCAGGAGTACCTGGAATTGCAAGATCTGCAAAACCGGAACCTGCAGCTGCGAGGAACGGATCGCCATGACCATGGTAGTTACCAGTAAATTTGATGAACTTGTTACGGCCAGTGTAACCGCGAGCAAGACGTAAAGCTGTCATGGTTGCTTCAGTACCGGAGCTCACCATGCGCACCATGTCTACGCCAGGCATAGCATCAATGATCATCTGAGCGAGTTCAACTTCGCCAAGGCAAGGTGCACCAAAACAGGCGCTGTTTGCAGCAGATTCCTGAATTGCTTTGGTTACGTCCGGATGAGCGTGACCAAGCAACATTGGTCCCCAACCTTCAACAAAGTCGATGTACTCTTTGCCGTCCTCGGTAGTAAGAATTGCGCCTTCACCTTTTTTGATAAAAAGCGGTTCACATTCAACGCTGAGACAAGCACGGATAGGGCTGTTTACGCCACCAGGCATAAGATCCTTAGCACGTGCGTATAATTCACTGGAGCGTTCCATACGGTTCTCCCTCTTGGATGGTATAAAATAAAAGCTGAAACCTAGCAGGTTACACTGGTTTCATGCTGGAAAATCTAAAAGTAGGTCATGGAGGTTTTTTTAAGCTCTTTCAGAGAGGTGAGCACAGCAAATTCATCCAGCTCAGTCGATCTGCGAAGCTCTTCAATTACTTCCATGTATTCGTCTTCGTGACGACCATGAATCATCGTAAAAAGATTGTACTTCCACTCTGGATGAGTGGTCGGGCGATGGTAGCAATGGGATATAAGTTGATGTTTGGCAGCGATTTTGCCCATTTCATCAATAATGTTCTCATCTACAATCCATGCAACCATTGCATTATGATTAAATCCAGCTTTCTGGTGCTTTAAGCTCGCACCAAAGCGACGGATAGTGCCTTCGTCTTTCATAAGCTGCAGCAGATTAAGAACTGTTTCTTCATCTGTACCTACTTCTTCCGCAATATCAGCGTATGGAGTAGCGCTATCTGGAAGGTTGGCTTGCACAATATGCAAAATCTTTTTTTCGACTTCCGTAAACTCGGTCTTCGCCATGGTACATCCTCGCGTTCCTTTTTTATTTCACCCAGTGGTGATACCTGTTAGCACCGCACGTTGCAACCGCTAATCATTCGTTAATTACGCATCCACAACCTTCAGTAAACAAAGGACTCTTTATGCTTCTCACCATCCTCAAAGCATACTGATTCCGCAAATAGTTGCCGCACCGCATGCGAAAAAAACATACAAAGCCCGTATGTGTTTTTCTGTCGTTTAACGGACATCACATTTTTAATCTAAAAATTTCTTACTAGTAAAAACTAGCCTTGTGACTTGCCAAACGTTACGATACAGGATGCTTGAAACAAAAATGTAACCGTATACATTTTTTTCATTGAAGTTTTCTCAACCATTCCATCTAGATTAATTTTCTGGAGTACTACATGAACGTTACCGTAATCGGTGGTGGAAGCTGGGGCACAGCCCTCGCCCAGCTACTTGCCGAAAAGGGATATCAAGTACCGCTTCTCGTGCGTGACCCAAAACAGGCAGAAGCTATTAACAGCACACGGGAAAACGCAAAATACTTACCTAATGTGCCACTCCACAAGAACATAACTGCAACAGCCGACCCTAACGCTGCGCTCTCAGGCTCACGCCATATTGTATTCTCCGTACCATGTCAGGTATTCCGCAGCACACTGAAAAAACTTGAGCCGCTCATTGAAGAAGACACCGTCATCATTTGTACCAACAAAGGATTGGAGCTCGACACCGGAAAAACAGTCTCAGAAGTTGTGACAGAGGAACTCGGTCACAAAAAACCGGTCTTTGCCATGCTTTCCGGCCCTTCCTTTGCCGCAGAAGTAGTTCGCGGTATGCCTACAGCAGTAGTATTAGGCTGTAGCGATGCAAGATGTGGTAAAGACTTGCGCGAAATGTTCTCCAACGAAAACTTCCGGGCGTATTCCTCCACAGACGTCCTTGGCGTTGAACTAGGCGGAGCATTTAAAAACGTCATCGCTATTGCCGCAGGAATGTCAGACGGCCTGAAATTCGGGGCAAATGCACGAGCAGCCCTCATCACACGAGGTCTTGCAGAAATGTCCCGCCTTGGCGTTGCCATGGGAGCCAAAGCAGAAACCTTTATGGGACTCTCCGGCATGGGTGATCTCGTATTAACCTGCACTGGCGACCTTTCCCGAAACAGACAGGTCGGTCTCAAGCTTGGTCAGGGCAAAACCATGGCTGAAATCCTCGAAGAAATGCAGCAAGTGGCAGAGGGCGTAAAAACCACAACCGCAGTACACCAACTCGCACAGCGCTTGAATGTTGAACTCCCAATCACCGCCACCATGCACGCCATTATCCATGACGGTAAAAATCCGCATGACGCATGGCGCGAACTCATGAAACGCGAGCTTAGAGAAGAGTAAAAAAAAGTTGCGCTTGCCTCCGGAAGCCAACGAACCTGTTTCATTATCGCTATCTGTAATCTTTCATACCTCAAAAACAGCTACTGCTGTTGAAACAAGGTCCTCTGGACTCTCATAAAACTTTTAACTGCGAGCTAAACACTTTTTTACCTAGCCTTGCGGTATACGCTCCACAACCTTTCTTCAAAAACAAAAGGGCTGTCCTACCTAAGCAGGACAGCCCTCTTTTTACTCTTCACGTTAGCGAATTAAAGCCACATAAAACGTTGCGGCAACGCCAACGGCACATAATTACACTACAAAATCGATAGCTTTGCGGCTTGAGATAACCTTTTTGATAAAATCAACGCACTCAAGATGAAGCGGATGGTTTGCGTAGTCTGCGAGACCTGCTTCATCATCATGGCTGGAAAGAAGAATTACCTGCACATCTTCAGTCGTTGTGCTGGCAAATTCCATAGAAACATCAAGCGTTTTAAGGGAAGGAATTTTACCATCAAGATCGCGGAGTATTGCAACCATTTTTGATGCGTTATCTGCTGCGGATGCGCCTTCTGCCTCTTCTTTAAGAGTAAACCAAACGATATGTTTAATCATGAGATTATCCTTTCTGTAAGATAGTGTTGTACTCATTTTTTCTTATGCCCAAAGGACTAAAAAGGTCAATTGACATACGGACACAGACTGCCGGAAAGCCGTTGCCAGCGTTGCAGACTTACCAATCTTCGCGTACAGACAATTCGTTTAGCAGTGAACAGTATTCATTGTGCTTAATGGATGATTTTTACGGAGCGCCCATGTACCCACTTACGACATATACCCTTACGGCAGTACTCGAACGCAGTGCTGACTTGTTTCCAGATCAACCGGCACTTTCAAATGTTGGCGAAGCCCCGATTACTTACAAAGAGTTTGCAACTGCCGTTCAAGGGTTGCAGGGACTACTTGTTAAGCACGGAATCACAGCCGGAGACAAAGTTGCCATCTTAAGTGAAAGTACACCGAACTGGGGCATTGCATATTTTGCAATTACCGCCATGGGCGCAGTGGCTGTTCCAATCCTTCCAGATTTCCATCCGGATGCCGTACATCACATTATCCGTCATTCCGAAGCTTCTGCTGTTATTGTTTCCCAAAAACTGTTCAGCAAGGTTGAAGACGGCCAATATGACACCCCACCCACTCTGTTCCTGATGGAAACATTCACAGCCGTTGCATTTGATGAAGAGCCGCAGAAGCTGAAAGAATTAAAAAATGCTGGATTACGCGAATTCCGCTCCATTATGGACAAAGCGCGTGACCTGACACAAAAATTTATTGAACGCGAGCATGCAGACAAAATCAAAGGCACTGTCAGCTTGTTTTCAGCCGGCAACACAGTCTCTCCAGAAGATGTTGCTGCAATCATCTACACATCCGGCACCACAGGGCATTCAAAAGGCGTGGTGCTTACACATGAAAACATCGTATCAAACGCATATGCTGTACGCACCATTGTAGAAGTAGGTCCCGGAGACAGACTACTCTCCATCCTGCCACTTTCTCATACCTACGAATGTACTCTGGGCTTAATTTTGCCGTTAATGAACGGCGCTCATATCAACTACATGAGCAAGCCGCCTACAGCCCGAGCGTTACTGCCTGCAATGGCTCAAGTAAAGCCAACGGTTATGCTGTCCGTTCCGCTTGTTATTGAGAAAATTTTTAAAGCTGCAATCCTGCCCAAGCTTACGAGCAGCTGGGCAAAACGACTACTATACAAAATTGCACGCCCTAAAATGCATGCTCTTGCCGGTAAAAAATTACTGGCAACATTCGGCGGAAGCCTACGTGTTTTCTGTATTGGTGGCGCAGCCATTGCGCCGGAAGTTGAGCGTTTTCTGAAGGAAGCAAACTTCCCGTATGCTATCGGGTATGGTCTCACAGAAACCAGTCCGCTGCTGGCAGGAACAGGTCCAGCATACACCCGCCTGACCTCTACAGGATACAAGCTGCAAGGTATTGAACTAAAAATCGACAACCCGCATCCTGAAACAGGTGAAGGTGAAATTCTCGCAAAAGGCCCTAATATTATGCGAGAATACTACAAAGCTCCTGAGATTACTAAGTCTGTATTCACGAAAGACGGTTGGTTCCGAACCGGCGATCTCGGGAAATTTGATAACGATGACTACCTCTACATCCGTGGCCGCCTCAAAAACGTTATTGTCGGGCCAAGCGGTGAAAATATCTATCCTGAAGAACTTGAAGGCATAATTATGCAGTCCCCTTGGGTACTGGAAACCATTGTGTACGAACAGGATAGAAAACTTATCGCACGTATTCACCTGGATAGAACCAAAATAGACGACGAATTCGGTTCGCTGCATGCTGCCAAACTTGAAGAAAAGGTACTGAAGCTGCTTGAAGAAATCCGCAACGATGTTAACAGCAAAGTTGCCGGTTTCTCCCGCATTATGAAGGTCATTGAACAAACTGAACCGTTTGAAAAAACACCAACCCAAAAAATTAAACGCTACCTATATGTCGATTAAGCAATTCGATTAGAGGGGTAAACTTCGCCAGTTCAAATTTTTTGCACAGAACCCTTGCCAATAGCGGAAGCATCTTCCGGGGTAAAAAATCCTTTACGCTACAGTATTGCACGCAAAAACGACAAAACACTCTTACCGTTTGATTTTGCAGTATTTTTAAAAAATACAACATATACACAACTATTGGCACACAGGTTGCTAAGATAACAGTACCTTCTTTCTTTCACATGTATTTCATGGTGAGGGGTGGCTCCCCAAACCCATATTTCCTAAGCGGAGTGTCTGGTCGACACTTCGCTTTTTTTGTTCTCCACAACACTTCCTGCCCTGTACCTTCAGTTTTTTCTTGGCTACACTCTATTGCACACAGAAAAAAACAATGCACAACCTGCTGCTCTCAGAAGGAAAGACAATGACAGCTCAGAAAAAACTGTACGGAATCATCGGACACCCCTTAGGCCACACCATGAGTCCAGCACTGCACAATAGCGGATTCAATAAATACTCCCTTAATTCAGTGTACATGGCATTCCCGACCCCACCGGAAAAGCTACCTGAATTCATGGAAAATTTCCGTTCTCTGCCTATGTACGGGGCCAGTGTTACGATTCCCCACAAAGAAGCTGTCATAGAATATGTAGACAAGATCACGCCACGCGCTACGACTGTGGGTGCTGTGAACACCCTCTACTGGGAAGATGATACCCTTGTAGGTGACAACACAGACGTTATCGGCTTCATGGCACCTCTTAAAGGTAAAAAACTTGCGTCTACCAAAGCGCTGGTACTTGGTGCGGGAGGCGCAGCAAAGGCTGTTCTGGCAGGATTGCAGGAGTTGTGCATCAATGATGTCACTATTTGTAACCGAACCCTGGAACGAGCCGAAAAACTCGCAGCACAGTTTTCTGTTAAATCCGTTGCGTGGGATGAGCGAGGCTCTGTTGAAGCTAATTTAGTTATCAATACAACTCCAATGGGAATGTCTGGTGAACAAGTAAACGAGACGCCTTTCACTGCAGACATGTTCACCGAAAGCGGTATTGCATATGATCTGGTCTACAACCCTCTTGAAACTGTTTTTCTTCGAACCGCAAAAGAAACAGGTTGGGAAACTATAGACGGCCTGCATATGTTCGCCGCACAAGGGGCAGAGCAGTTCAGACTCTGGACGGGTAAAGAACTCCCGATCGAACATATCCGTAAACTCATATCCAACCTTCTGCACCTCTAGCTTTCTCACCGCACAAAATTAGCACATAACAAAGGGTAGAGTCTGGGAACTCTACCCTTTGTTTTTTCAATCAATTTCCTGCTATACAGGTGCAGCTCAACCAACTGCTCTTTTACTTCTTCTAAAGCGCCTCACCGGTTCGAATTCGTCTGACACCATGGATGTTTTGAAAGTAAATGATGCCGTCGCCTTCTGTTTCCGTTCGAGCGCCGGTTTCAATAGCAGTAATAGCGTCGTTAAGCCGTTCTTCATGAACAACAAGTTCAATGCGTAATTTTTTAAGAAGGTTTACTTCTTCGGTTACGCCTCGATAGGTTTCTGTAAATCCTTTCTGCTGTCCGCTTCCAAGAATATTGGTTACAGACAATCCGAAAAGCTCTCTGGCGAACAACTCCTGCTTAACCTGCGGGAGACATTCCGGTCTGATAAAAGCAACGACGTTTTTCATTGTTTTTCTCCAATCAGGTTATTCGACACTGAAAATCTGGAATCCGTTGTAGGCTTCTGCCCCGTGTTCGGTAATATCCAGTCCCTTAATTTCTTCAACGCGACTTACGCGCAGCCCGACAAGGCTATCTACAAATTTAAAACATACGGTACCGACGCCGAATGCCCATGCAAAAAAGACGACAACACCTAACAGCTGCACTCCGAACTGAGACAGATCTCCGTTATAGAAAAACCCAGTTACAGAGCCAAAATCTGGGGAGGCAAATAATCCTACACTCAGTGTACCAATGGCACCGCAGACGCCGTGAACAGAAATAGCACCAACAGGATCATCCACACACAGCACGGTATCAATAAACTCAACGGCTACTACGACTGCTACGCCACAAATGCCGCCAACGAGAATTGCACCGAATGGTGAAAGTTCACTACAACCTGCTGTTACGCCAACCAGTCCGGCAAGGATGCCGTTCATTGTCATGGATGCTTCCGGCTTACCGAAGCGAATCCAGACAGTTATCATAGCAGCTATCATCCCTGCACAGCCTGCAAGGCTGGTATTGAGGGCAATATACCCAATACTTCCGTCTGCCATAGTTGTTGATCCGGCGTTAAATCCGAACCATCCAAACCAAAGGATAAACACACCAAGACCAGCCATAGGCACATTGTGACCAAGAATTGCACGAGATTTTTTATCCGGCATATACTTACCGATTCGAGGTCCTACAGCCATGGCACCAGCCAGAGCAAGCCAGCCACCAAGAGAATGAACTACTGTTGATCCCGCAAAATCAACAAAACCGAGAGATTCGAGCCAGCCTGCATTACCGGTGAGCCCGCCCCATGCCCAGTGACCGGAAATAGGATAGATCAATCCGGTCGCGAGCATGCTGATCATAATATACGCCTGAAATTTTGTACGTTCAGCAACACTGCCTGAAACGATCGTTGCCGCGGTTGCAGCAAATACAGACTGGAAGAACCAGAATGTAATATCAAAATCTCTTGCAGGAGAAGGAGCATCGATAAACGAAAGGAAGAACCCGTCCGTTCCGAACATCCCCATAAAGTCTCCGCCAAACATCAACCCATAACCAAAAACAAGGAACAGCATAGTACCAACGGCAAAATCCAGCATATTCTTCATCAGAATATTACCCGCGTTCTTTGATCGGGTTAACCCGCACTCAACCAATGTGAATCCGGCCTGCATAAACATCACAAGCATGGCAGCGAGCAGAGTCCATACTATGTTCGCGTTTGTTTGTGTCAGATACACCGCCTCATCTTCCGCATGTGCTAACGTTGCGCTTACGCCAAGCGCTAAAACTGTCATTGTTACAACTACCCCATTTCGGGACAACATGCTTTTGCACACAGACATAGTAACCTCCTGCTTTAACGATTTTGCTTTGAATAAAGCAGGCTCTGTGCCAAAAACGTAACTACCTGTTTTTACTACATCGCTATTTTTAGTGTTTTACAATTTTGTAAATTTTGTCTATTTTGAATAGCTTTTTTCTGTCCATATTTACAAAATTGTTAAAAACGAAATTTTTGCTTTTCTTAAAAAAAACTTCTGACAACCAAATAAGCGATGCTTTTGGGGGCTGGTTGCAGCGACAGTTTTCCAAGAAACGAAAAATCATAACACCACCCCATCCTTTGTTTTTGAAAAAACATCGATGGCAACCATAAAAAAAAGGGCGGCCTCCAGTGAGACCACCCTTTTTCGTATTATGTCTAGATAGATACGACTACAAGAGGCTTCCCACCAGTTCACCGAATGCTTTACAACCGACCGTCTTAGCGTTTTCCATCTGGCTTGCGAGGTCGCAGGTCACTGTTTTTGCAGAGATAGCTTTGGTTACAGCATTATGAATAGAATCCGCTGCTTCAGTCCAACCAATATGCTCGAGCATCATTGCACCGGATAGAATAAGGCTGCCAGGGTTTGCCATGTCTTTACCGGCAATCGTCGGAGCCGTGCCGTGAGTTGCCTCAAAGAAAGCAAGATTGTCAGACATATTCACGCCCGGTGCCAAACCAAGGCCCCCAACCTGCGCTGCAAGTGCATCAGAAAGGTAGTCACCATTGAGGTTAGTGGTAGCAAGTACAGAGTACTGTTCAGGTCGAATAAGTGCTTCCTGGAACATTGCATCAGCAATGCGGTCTTTTACAATCACTTTGCCTTCTGCAGGAGCATCTTCAGTTGTGGTCTGCGCAGCAAACTCTTCAGCAGCAACATCATAGCCCCACTGGCGGAAACCGCCTTCGGTGTATTTCATGATGTTCCCTTTGTGCACGAGAGTTACACTAGGCTTGCCGTGTGCCACTGCAAATTCCAACGCTTTACGCACAAGGCGCTTAGAGCCGTTCGGAGTAATCGGCTTTAAGCCAACACCTGCTGTAGGATTCACAGTAACGCCAAGCTCATCGCGGAAAAATTCGATAAGGCGCTTTGCTTCGTCACTGCCGGACTCAAATTCGATACCAGCGTAAACGTCTTCAGTATTTTCACGGAACACAACCATATCAACAAGATCCGGACGCTTTACCGGTGACATAATGCCATCGTAGTAGCGGATAGGACGAATACAAGCGTATAAGTCGAGCGTCTGTCTCATGGTAACATTAAGACTACGGAATCCTTTACCTACAGGAGTCATAAGCGGGCCTTTAATGGCAAGCTCTGCATTCTGCAATGTAGTTAACGTATCCTGCGGAAGGTATTCACCAGTCTCGTTAAATGCCTTTTCTCCGGCGAGAAGCTCCTTAAACTCCAAGGAACGTTCGTTACCGTACGCTTTTTCAATCGCAGCTGTAAGAACCGGACGTGCGGCTGCCCACACTTCCTTGCCGATCCCGTCGCCTTCGATAAAATACACTGTTTTCTGCACGGATGAACTCTCCTTGTACATGCTAAAAATCTAATTCGAAACGGGACGATAGCCTGAACGCCATCAACTTTGCAAGCGCTCAAACCCCACTATTTTACTGTTTTTGCTTAATATCGCCATTTTCTTACAATTCTGTCATTGTGAACTATGTACAAAAAAAGCCCCTGAGCAACATTCTCAGAGGCTTTTTATATTCAACAGCTGACGCTTTTCTAACCGGTTTACGCAACGCTACTTTTTGTTTTCGTAATCCAGAGCAATCTCAACAGCTTCAGAGTAAAGATCAAGCGGCAATGCGCCACGAATAAGAATATTATTTACGAGAAAATACGGAGTGCCTTCAAGTTCAAGCGCCTTGGCATCTGCCATATCTTCCTCAATAAGAGCATTCACTGACTCTGTACGTGCTTCTTTTGCAAGTTTTTCAGGATCAAGCCCTACTTTTTTTGCAACTTTCTTCATAAACGGCTCACCCTCAGCAATCAGGGTCTCGCGATTCGCAAAAAACTCATCGTACAACTTCCACGCTTTTTCAGAGTCAAAATTATTCGCAGCAACAAAATACTGCGAAGCTAAACGTGCATTTTCGTGCGATGCAAGCGGGTAGTTCTTAAAAACAAAGCGTACGGTCTTGCCGTAATGCGACATAAGACTATTCAAGGTAAACGCAGCACGTTCGCAGTAAGGACATGTGAAGTCAGAAAATGCGACAATAGTCACTGGAGCATCTTCATTGCCACGGATTGCGCGATCATTAAGCGCAACGTCTTTAGGAACAGCAACATCCTGCTTCCACTGCGCCTTCATGACAGCAATTTTCGCCTTAGAGTTACCTTCACGCAGGGCCATGAGCACCTGTTCGCTATTCTCACGAATAATATTAAGCAAAATGTCCGGGTTCTCACGCAGTATGGATTCTACTTGAGCTTTCAATTCAGGGGTACCAGCAGAAACATTCTGCGGAATAAGGAGCAGCAGTGCGAATACTGCCATAAGAATTCTTTGAACCATGCGTCCTCCGGACCGGTCTTTCAGAAGGTTAAGATGCATAAAAAGAATCGTCGTGACAGGCGAGTCAATGTATGTTTGAACTAGATATCAAACCAAGATTTTTTGTACTTTTTGCCCCAAGCTGTTGCAAGTACGCAAGCCCTTTCTTTTTACATTGATACAAAATTTTCCGCATCGGGGTTGTTCTCTGCTCACGCGATAACTGTGTTACCTTTTCCCAGGATAATAAAAACACAGTGATTATTTTAATTTCAGACAGTCAAAACGCTTAACCCCATCTTCATAACTGCCAGTAATATCAAATTGCAGTGGACTTGCAAGTCAGTTATAGAGCTTCAATACCAAGTAATTAACGATACCGATATGGTATTGTATATCGTTATCCGACTGTAAGGAGACAGGGAAATGCGTAGAACACCCATTGTTGATGCATTGCAGGCAGAAGAGGCAACCAAAGAAATCAAAATTTGCGGTTGGGTGCGTACCCGTCGTGATGCAAAGGGCTTTTCATTTCTTGAGATGAATGACGGCTCTTGCCTTAAGAACCTGCAAGTTATTGTCGACGAATCCGTACCGACCTATGAGATCATCAAAGATATAACCACTGGTGCAGCTGTTGAACTGCTTGGTGAACTTGTACCATCTCCAGGTAAAGGACAGAAATGGGAAGTTCGCGCTACAGAACTCAAGCTGCTCGGCACCGCTGACGCAGAAGATTTTCCATTACAGAAAAAACGTCATTCTGACGAATTCCTTCGTCAGATCGCACACCTTCGTGCACGTACCAACAAATACGGTGCAGCATTCCGCATTCGCTCCGAAGCAGCATTCGCCGTACACAAATTTTACCGCGACAAAGGCTTCTTTAACGTACACACACCAATCCTTACCGGTTCCGACTGCGAAGGTGCCGGCGAAATGTTCCGCGTATCCACACTACCTGCTACTGGCGTAGAAGCACCTAAAGAAGGTTCTGTTTTTGAAGATGACTTCTTCGGTCGTGAGGCAAACCTCACCGTATCCGGTCAGCTCGAAGCTGAGCTTCTGGCAATGGGACTTGGTAAAGTGTACACCTTCGGCCCAACCTTCCGTGCTGAAAACTCCAACACTCCACGCCATGCTGCCGAGTTCTGGATGATTGAACCGGAAGTTGCCTTTGCAGACAATGAAGACAACATGGACCTTGCGGAAGAAATGACCAAGTATGTGGTAAAACACATTCTGGAAAACTGCCCTGATGACATCGAACTCTTCGCTAAATTCGTCGACAAAGAGCTCATGGGTCGCCTTGAAAACATCATTAACGAGCCATTTGCACGCGTAAGCTACACAGAAGCAATCGAATTACTCTCCGCTACCAAGAAAAAATGGGAATTCCCTGTTGAGTGGGGAATCGACCTTCAAACCGAACACGAGCGCTACCTTGCAGAAGAGCACTTCAAGAAGCCTGTAATCGTGTACGACTACCCAAAAGACATCAAAGCGTTCTACATGCGTCTTAACGACGATGGTAAAACCGTTGCCGCTATGGACGTTCTCGTTCCGCGCATCGGCGAACTCATCGGCGGTTCACAACGTGAAGAGCGCATGGATGTGCTTCTTGAGCGTATCAACGAAATGGGTCAGAACCCTGAAGACTACTGGTGGTACACCGATCTTCGTCGCTTCGGTTCCGCACCGCACGCAGGCTTCGGTATGGGCTTCGAACGTCTCCTCATGCTCGTCACAGGCATCACCAACATTCGCGACGTTATCCCATTCCCGCGCACACCACAGCATATCGAATTCTAAGGTGTTCTACACTAAAAGCGAAGTGCCTCCGGCGGCTTAAGAACCCTTTTTAGGAAAAGGGCTTCTTAAGAATCTCCTAAAACCTTTACTCACGAGGTCATCAGCACGCTGCTACGCAGCTTCACGGCTTATGCCTCACTACCTTTCTTCAAATATAAGAGGGCTGTCCTAATTAATTAGGACAGCCCTCTTTTTCTATTGTATTAGGGATGATGCATTAGAACTTGTAGCCAACAGTCAGGCCAACAATATGTGCATCACCATCTTTGAATTTCGCATCCTGAATGTATGGATCTGCACTTGAGTCTTTCACTGTCACATGACCGGAGCGATCAGAAATAAACAAGTAGTTGTAACTCGCATCAACAGTCCAATGTTCATTATGCCAGCCCAAACCTACACCAACAATCTGACGATCGTTAGCTGGAACCATGTAACTCAGATGGCTACTGTTAAGTGGAGATTCATCGTATACATAGCTAGCACGTAAGTCCCAGTTCTCAGTAAGATTATACTCTGCACCAATGTTGTAACGCCAAGTATCTTTGTACTGACTAGACTTAGTATATGGTCCACCTGCAAAATCAACCTTAAGTTCTTCGTAACTGCTCCATCCAATCCAGGTTGCACCTACTTCCACACTTAATTTATCCATTGGTTTCAAATTAATACCAAAACCAATCTGCTGAGGCAGGGTAATTTTGCCGGACGCATCAGTATCTTTCTTCGTCACGCCTCCATAGGTCATTTTTATCTTGCCTTCTACATTCTGAGTCACCTCAGAGCGATAGCTGGCACCTAAAGAAAGCCAGTCCGTCCACTGGTAACGCATACCGAGAGCCAAACCTGCCCCCCAGCTATCACCACCCATTTCTGTATCAAGATAGACATGATTCAATGGATGACCTGTCTTTTTCTTCAACTCAAAGTCGAACCACATGATTTCTGGTCCGATAGCGATGGCGAAATTGTCAGTGACTTTGTAGCCAATAAGCGGGTTGATGGAGACAGTCTTAATACCAACCTTGTACACATCAGATGCACCAGGCCAGTTTTTATCAAACTCTGTACCAAGACCAAAGCGAGAAAATACGCCCATGCCCACGTAAATTTGATCATTTACAGCATGAGTTACGTATAGATGCGGCATAGTCCACAATGTACTTTTACCATCGTAAGAGCCAGCATCTGAAGCAGGAGATTCAATATCTACTGTTGCTTGCGGATAAATTCCTGAAGCACCGATAGCAATCTGTGTTCCATCAAGCTGTGTTAACTGTGCAGGGTTAAGAGCAATAGAAGACGGATCTGCTTTACCAGCCATTACAGAGTTACCGAGTGCGTTAGCACGAGCACTGAACTCATAAATACCAAAACCAGCCGCCTGAACAGAAACAGCAGCTAACACCATAGAACAAATAGCAATAAGTTGGATTACACGACGAGTCACATTCTCTCCTAATGTGAGTTGAGGATGCAGCAACCGTTCCCCTTGAGTTGCCTAACCAATCGTGTGTCCCTCGTTCAATTCAGTCGTTTTTTAAAAATTGAAGTAGCACTCACCTAATAGCTAGACCCATTATTTGCAAGCAAAATCAAGCAATTAGACATGCGCAAACACTATAGAACACAACTGCAAACACTCATAAGGGTATCACTCACTCAACCGCAAAAAAGAGTATTCATGCATTTTTTAGGACTAATACTATTAGCTCAATCAGTATCCACTTTCCAATACAGAGTAAACAGTGTTCAGCTATTTTAGTTAGATAGAAAAAACGTTCGAGAAAAGCTTGCGTCTCAGCCGAGATTTTGATTGTGTGCAAGACACTGGTGCTGAACACAGAAAATTGTTTTCTTGCAAATGTAAAAAATTGTTAACCCGCAATGTTGGGGTCGAGCGGCAGACAATTCTACATTTGAGATGGAGATGAACTGTAATGAAATCCATTCGTGAATTGTACAGAATTGGTGTCGGACCTTCTTCTAGCCATACAATGGGCCCAAAACGGGCTGCAGAGCTGTTTTTACAGCAATACACACATGCTGACAGGTATGTTGTGCACCTGTACGAAAGCCTTGCAGCTACTGGCAAAGGGCATCTTACAGACCAGGCTGTGCTAGAAGTACTTGGCAAGGAGTATACAACAATTAGATGGCATCCTGAAAAATGTTTGCCGGAACATCCAAACGCAATGACATTTGAAGCGTTTGATGAACAAGGGGAACTGTTAGGTTCCCGCACTTTCTTCAGCGTAGGCGGCGGAGCAATCCGCGAACTTGGGCAAGAAGATAAAGAAAGTGAGAGCGTTTACCCGCTCACGACAGTAAAAGAAATTATGGAGTACTGTTCGCAAAAAGGCATCACGTACTGGGAATATGTAGTGGAATGCGAAGGGGAAACTATTTTTGATTTTCTGGAAACTGTCTGGGAAACAATGGAAAACGCAGTAACACGCGGCCTTGACAACCAAGGTGTATTACCGGGGTCTATCGGGCTTAGCAGACAGGCATGGCGCTTCTACAGACGATGCCGCAATGCCTCTGATGACATGCAGCAAACAGGGCTTATTACAGCCTATGCACTTGCTGTATCAGAAGAAAACGCAGGTGGCGGCATTATCGTCACCTCACCTACATGCGGCGCTAGTGGCGTTGTTCCAGCAGTTCTCTATTACTTGCAGGAACAACAACAGCTGAAACGTCGTGACATTCTGCAGGCACTCGCAACCGCAGGTCTATTCGGTAATGTCATTAAATTTAATGGCTCAATTTCCGGTGCAGAAGTAGGTTGTCAGGGCGAGGTCGGTTCCGCATGCGCAATGGCAGCAGGTGCTGCCGCAGAATTACTAGGCGGAACAGTACGGCAAATTGAATACGCAGCAGAAATGGGGCTAGAGCACCACTTAGGGCTTACCTGTGACCCTGTTGACGGTTTGGTGCAGATTCCTTGCATCGAACGTAATGCTTGCGCTGCCACACGTGCACTTTCCTGTGCGCAAATGGCTATTCTTTCTGACGGCACACACCACATCACTTTTGATGAGGTTGTGCACGTTATGAAACAAACAGGACATGACCTTCCAAGCTTGTACCGCGAAACCTCCACCGGAGGACTCGCCAAAGCATACGCAGGGCGAAGTCGTAACAAGTAAAAAAAGGCTGCCCCGATTCGTCGGGACAGCCCTTTTTTCTTTCTTAATAACAAATTGGGTCAAATTAAGTCGGCTCACTTTCCAACCATTTTTTAGCAAACTCGTATTCGCCTTCAACAAACATTTTCGCCTCAAATGGCATCAATGGTAGAATATATCTGGCACCTTTGTGCATCCAAGTAAGATCAGTTACAATTGCAATTTTATTCCACGAAAACAAATGCCTGACTCCAAAAAGTGCATCTGTTGCCACTGCACCCGCTGAGTATTCTGTACCCTCAGTAAAGTGCATAAAGCAATTCACCTTGTCATGTGTCTTCAATATCTCTTTTACACGTGGAATAATAACTTCTTGGTAATCTTTATGAGTAATTTCACCTTCGGATTCAACAGCAAGTGTTGAGTCATCAAATCCTTCCAAAAGCTTTAACATGCCTACCTCACTTGTGCACCGACGGCTTAGGGAGCATATCAATATGTTCTGTCATTATGGGCTCCCACGTTGCTGCCAGTGTATCAGCTTCAAGAATCTCTTCATCAGTCATATGCTGTGAGAGAACTTCTGCATTACGTCTAGCCTTACTGCTTCCACCTGATGCAGCAAGTCTAAACCATTTCAATGCTTCTATTGAATTCCGTTCTACACCTTCACCGTTGCCGTACATAACACCTAAATTAGTCTGTGCTGCTGCATGGCCCTGGTTTGCAGCCATTGTATACCATTTTACGGCCACTGCTAAATCTTTTTCTACGCCGAAGCCAGCTTCATAAGCGGCACCAACACCAAACTGTGCATTAGGATGTCCATTTTCTGCGGCACGGGTCAGCCAATATATTGTTTTAGAAGTATCTTTCTCAACGCCTTGTCCCAAATGATATAATACAGCCAAATTAAACTGGGACTGCGGATCACCTTCCGAAGCCATTGAACTAATACATTGATACGCTTCATCATACTGGGCGGAGAAATAAAATTTATCACATTCCTGCTGAGTATATTCTGCCGAAGCTGACGATACGCTGAGCAAACACAAGCATAAAACCAGTGCGAAACATTGAACTGTCTTTGTCATATCAAGCCCTCCCGTGGCCATGAACAAGAACCTATTCTAGTACGCACAATTGTAGCACTCTGGATAAAACGGGACGTTTATAAACCAAGTTATGGATGGGATAACTGAACAGACTCAAGAGCCCGTCAGGGTTGAAAAAAAGCCCGCGGCACCTAAAAGGTATCGCGAGCTTTATAAAGTCTAGAAAACTAATTGAAACAATATGGTATGCGTTTGAAGCATGCTATCCGTTACATTCGTTCAACACCATTTTCCGTTACCAGAACCATATGCTCCCAACGGATGCCACCCCATTCCGGATAGTATAGTCCCGGCTCGGCAGTAACGACCATTCCTGGTTTCAAGACAGCATCAGAACGAGAGTTTACAGACGGTGCTTCATGTGTCTCCAAACCAATTCCGTGCCCAAGAGAATGGGTAAAGAATTCCTCAACACCTACATCTTTAAAAACTTTAACCGCAACAGCATGTGCCTCTTTCACAGGCATGCCCGGCTCCATTGATGCAATGGCTACATCCTGTGCTTTACGGACAAATTCCATAGTCCGCTTAAACTCATCAGTCGGGTTGGAACCAACCCAAATAGTTCGAGTCTGGTCAGAGCAGTAGTCATTCAGGCGACAACCAACATCAATAAGCACTGGACTATCTTCAGTAATGACAGTGTCTCCCGGAATTGCATGCGGTAGCGCAGCGTTTGGCCCTACAGCAACAATTGATGAAAACGCCAGTTCGCTTGCACCATTCTCACGGAAAAACTTCTCAATATCCCAAGCAACAGCTCGCTCAGTACGTCCAGGTAGACAGACAGAAGGAACCCACTGCATAAGCTTATGGTTCAAAGCACACGCTTCTCTGAGGCACGCAATCTCATGCTCGTCCTTAATCATTCGAAGCTCTTCTACAAGTCCGTCGCCCTCCACACACTGAAATCCATCAACTAATGATTTCTGGAACGCATACGGAATAGTGCGGGCTTCAAAACCAACAGTCATATATCCAAGCTTCTTAATATGCTCATTAATAGCATTCGCAGCATTTGCACCGTAAATAAAAATACATGACGGGTCCCACAGACGCTTTGCGGCATCCCAGTAGCGAGGATCAGTAAACAACCAGTCTCTTCCATCCTTAGTAATCAGGAGATAACCAGCGTATTCGTTCTTCTGTCCGTCATGCAGTTCAAAACTGGATAAGTAATAGCGATTTGCTTCGTGGCTGATAAAAAGAGCATCAATACCCTTTTTATCCATAAGTAAACGTAATTTCTCGCGCCTTGCTTCGCATACCTGAATCATAATCTACCAGTCTCCTTCAAAAAGGAATTTCAAAACAAGAGAAAACAGACTCTAACCAGCATAAAAACAAGCCCGTCTATGCTAGTGATATCAAGACGTTTTATAAAAGTGAGCCTGTTCTTTTTAGTAAGTTAAGCTGGCAGCATATACCTGCCTCTTATATGAAGCAACGACTACTAATCAGTAACAATTCCTAATTGACGACATTTATACACTACGCTACCTTCTGACCTGCAAATTTTACCAGCTTAAGGAAATAGAAATGAAGCTTACTTCTTGGAATGTTAACGGGTTTCGAGCCATACAAAAAAAGCCCGAATGGCAATGGTTCAAAGAAAATGATGCAGACGTGGTTGGCTTACAGGAAACCAAAGCAATGCCGGATCAGATTGCCGAAGAAGATAGGCATCCTGAAGGGCTTTACAGCTACTGGCTTGGATCCAGCGTAAAAAAAGGATACTCCGGCACTGCCGTTTTTTCTAAGATCAAACCTCTCAGCGTAAGTTACGATCTTCCCGACACCAAGTATCAGGGGGAAGGACGGGTAATTCACCTTGAATTCGAACAATTCCACTATTTCAACATCTACTTCCCGAATGGACAGGCAGGCGACGAGCGACTTGAATACAAGCTTGGTTTTTATGACTCCTTCCTTGAGCATGCAGAAGAACTGCGCAAAACCAAGCCAATTGTAGTCTGTGGCGACTTCAACACTGCACACAAGCCTGTCGATCTCGCGCGACCAAAACAAAACGAGGGAACTTCGGGCTTCTTACCTATCGAACGCGCATGGCTCGATAAATTTGTAAAGGCTGGCTACATAGACACCTTCCGTCATGTTAATCCGGACACTAAAGACAAATATTCGTGGTGGTCTTACCGCTTCAGCGCCCGCAAAAACAATACAGGGTGGCGTATCGACTACTTCTTTGTCTCTGAAGAACTAAAAGATGCCATCAAAGATGCATGGATCGAAGATACCCAGCTCGGCTCCGACCACTGCCCTGTCTGGCTTGAACTAGATATCTAGCTCCCTGCAGCGACGGCATTTTCCTGCAAGATGACGTCGGCGACCCTGCGGGGCTTGCCTCCGGCGGCTGGGCTGAAAACTTTGAAAAGTTTTCCCCCAGACCCCCTTTCAAACTTTTTTGACTTACGAGTACTTTTTTCTCTGATAGATGCCTCGCGGCTTACATTCCACTACCTTTCCCAAAAACATAAAAGGGCTGCCCTATTAGTTAGGACAGCCCTTATTTCATTATTTAAGTCAGCAAATTAAAGCCGCGTGAAAAGTCAATTAACGGGCGCTATTCGCTTAATAAAGGTTTCTGGAGATTCTTAAGAACCTCTTGCAAGAGGTTCTTAAGCCGCCGGAGGCAATACCAGCTTACCAACTCATGCGCATTTTAGCGCCCATGGCAGACATCTGACGCTTGAGCTCAGGAATGGTATATTCACCGTAGTGTACAATTGATGCGATAAGCGCAGCTGTTGCTTTGCCTTTGGTCACGGCATCGTACATGTGCTGTGGGTTACCCGCACCGCCGGAGGCGATGATCGGAATGTTTACAGCTTCTGCAATGGTACTGGTAAGATTCAACTCATAACCGTCCTTAGTACCATCTGCATCAATAGAGTTAACACAGATTTCACCGGCACCGAGAGCTTCAGCTGTTTTTGCCCATTCAATTGCATCCATATTCATGTGCTTTCTGCCACCATGAATAACAATTTCATAACCGGATGGAATGTCTGCGGTTACTGGAACCTGCTTTACGTCCATACCGAGTACGATTGCCTGATTTCCGAAACGTGCTGCACCCTCACTGATAATGTCAGGATTTTTAACGGCACCGGAGTTCACGGAAACCTTCTCTGCACCGGCGTTAAGGGCATCACGCATATCCTGCACGGAGTTGATGCCACCGCCTACAGAGAACGGAATAAAGATGGTTGAGGCAACTTTTTCTACGACATCAAGAAAAATTCCGCGTCCTTCATGGGAAGCTGTAATGTCGTAAAATACGATTTCATCGGCACCTTCATCGTAGTATTTTTTAGCAGTTTCTACTGGGTCACCGATGTCAACGTTGCCTTTAAATTTTACACCCTTTGTTAATCTTCCATCACGTACGTCAAGGCACGGAATAATACGTTTACTTAGCATTCGCGGCCTCCTCGCAGTAGTTGTAGAAGTTCTTAATCAAGCGAAGTCCTGCGCGACCGCTTTTTTCCGGATGGAACTGGACTGCCCACAAGCCTGGGCCACCATGAATTGAGCAAAATTCGTAACCGTACTGTGTTGTTGCAATAACGTACTCTGGAGCAGGCTCAGGGAAGTAGGAATGAACAAAATAAAATTCATCATCTTCGCTGATGCCTTTAAGCAGCTCGCATTGTTTCTGCTGCTTAATTTGGTTCCACCCCATATGAGGAACACGAATCGGATCACCGTTCATATCCTTCCATTCCTCATTAAAAAGATTACACTGACCAGGGATGATACCAAGGGTCTTGGTGTTACCTTCCTGACTGTAATCAAGCATAATCTGACAACCAACACAAATACCGAGCAGCGGTTTTCCCTGTTCAATAGCGTCACGAAGTACAGCTTCAAGACCGGAAGCAGCTAATTCTTCCATTGCCTGACCTGCAGCACCGACACCAGGGAAAATAATTCCATGAGCCGCCAACACTTCATCTGGGTTTGCTGTAATTTTATTTGGGATACCAAGGTGATCAAGCGCTCGTTTTACACTTGTCTGGTTCCCCGCTTTGTACTCAAGAATCGCGAGCATGTGAGCGGCCTCCTTATGTAGTAAGATGTTCTACGCTGTATAATTGTAGGGTACAGCAGTAGTTTATGAAGATTCAGCTTTGGGGAGTAACAGGCAGATACGAGAAGAGCAAGTATTTAGGACTCAGCTTGCATTACATTGCCCCACAGGATATATTTTAATCAGCACGTATTTTTTCATTTGCCTTTTGATCTCCGTTAGCGTAAGACACGGAGATTTCTGGCGAGGGCACGAGCTTCATTCCGTACCTTGGCTTACAGGTTGACGGAAATCTCGGACTCTTACGTCATTAATCATGCGGGGCACTTCCCGCTATTTTTATGCCCGACAGTATTTTCTGTCTTCACCGAGAAGGTGCAACCTTTACAACCAGAGATTTTTGCCACCATGCCAAAAAGGACAGATTTAAAGCGCATCATGGTTATTGGCTCCGGACCAATTGTTATTGGTCAGGCTTGTGAGTTTGATTACTCCGGAACTCAGGCTGTTAAAGCCTTGAAAGAAGAAGGGTACGAAGTTGTGTTGGTTAACTCCAACCCAGCTACAATTATGACCGACCCTGAACTTGCCGACCGGACGTACATTGAGCCAATTGAACCTGCAACGGTTGCTGAGATTATTCGAAAAGAGCGACCTTGTGCTCTTCTGCCCACACTTGGCGGTCAGACCGGCTTGAACACTGCGCTTGCAGTGGCAGAGACTGGCGTGCTTGAAGAGTGTGGCGTTGAACTTATCGGGGCAACTAAGTCAGTTATTGAAAAAGCGGAAAGCCGTGAGCTCTTCCGTGAAGCAATGGCAAACATCGGCCTCAGCGTACCTGCTTCTGACATTGCTAGAAGCATGGACGACGTGCGTCGCATCGGCGAAGAAATGAGCTTCCCGATTATTATCCGTCCTGCATTTACCATGGGTGGTAAAGGCGGCGGTATTGCTTACAACATGGAAGACCTTGAGACTATTGCCTCACAGGGTCTTGCAGCGTCTATTCAGTCAGAGTTACTCCTTGAACAGTCCATCATCGGCTGGAAAGAGTACGAAATGGAAGTTATGCGCGATAAAGCAGACAACTGCGTTATCATTTGTTCCATTGAAAACTTTGACCCAATGGGCGTACACACCGGTGACTCCATCACAGTAGCACCAGCACAGACACTTACTGACGTCGAATACCAGAAAATGCGTGACGCCTCTATCGCCATTATGCGTGAAATTGGTGTTGAAACTGGTGGTTCAAACGTACAGTTTGGTGTGAACCCTAAAAACGGCGACCTCGTGGTTATCGAAATGAACCCGCGTGTTTCCCGTTCTTCTGCCCTTGCTTCTAAAGCAACCGGCTTCCCTATTGCTAAAATTGCGGCAAAGCTTGCTGTGGGATACACCCTTGATGAAATCCCTAACGACATTACCCGTGAGACAATGGCTTCTTTCGAACCAACCATTGACTACTGTGTAACCAAGCTGCCTCGCTTTACATTTGAAAAATTCCCTGGCGCACAGGACGAACTGAACACCGCTATGAAGAGCGTTGGTGAAGCTATGTCCATCGGACGTACCTTCAAAGAATCCTTCCAGAAAGGTATGCGCTCTCTTGAAGTTGGTGTTGCTGGATTCGGCAGCGACTACCGTGGCAAGCTTCCTGAACTGGAAGACATCATGGGTCTGCTGCGCACACCGAACTCCAAGCGTGTTTTCGCCCTGCGCCATGCGTTCCTCCTTGGTATGACCATTGAAGAACTGCACGAAATCACCCACATCGATCCATGGTTCCTCCACCAGCTTAAGGACATCATTTCCATGGAAGAAGAGATTAAAGACTTTGGTCTTGCAAACTCTCTTGCTCCTGGAAACGAAGAGCTCAGCGCACTCATGAAACGTGCAAAAGAGTACGGTTTCTCTGACCGTCAGCTTGCTGAAATGTGGAAGCAGCCGGAAACAGCAATCCGTCAGCTGCGTAAAGAACTCGGACTCGAGCCAGTGTACTACCTTGTAGACACCTGTGCTTCCGAATTTGAAGCATACACCCCGTACTACTACTCTACCTACGAAACTGGTAAAGAGATTGAAGTTGCGGACAAGAAAAAAGTAATCATCCTCGGCGGTGGTCCTAACCGTATCGGTCAGGGCATCGAGTTTGACTACTGCTGCTGTCATGCATCCTTCGCACTGCGCGACATGGACGTTCAGTCCATCATGGTTAACTCTAACCCTGAAACAGTTTCTACTGACTACGATACATCTGACCGCCTCTACTTTGAGCCGCTCACTTTTGAAGATGTTATGAACATCGTAGAAATGGAAAAACCGGACGGAGTTATCATTCAGTTCGGCGGCCAGACCCCGCTGAACCTTGCTGTACCGTTATTACGTGCCGGTGTACCAATCCTCGGTACCCATCCGGACTCTATTGACCGTGCAGAAGACCGCGAACGTTTCCAGGCACTCATCAACAAACTTGACCTGATGCAGCCTGCAAACGCGACTGTTATGTCCCTGAGCGAAGCGCGCAAAGCGGCTAGAAAAATCACCTACCCGCTGGTTGTTCGTCCTTCCTACGTACTTGGCGGACGCGCAATGGAAATTGTTTTCGATGAAGAACAGCTTGCTACCTACTTCGATAAATACGTTCCAGCGAACCTCGAGCACCCAATCCTTCTGGACAAGTTCCTCGAAAACGCAACAGAAGTTGACGTAGATGCTATCTGTGACGGCGATGAAGTATACGTTGCCGGCATCATGGAGCACATTGAAGAAGCTGGTATCCACTCCGGCGACTCCGCTTGTGTTCTTCCTCCGCACACCTTGCCTGCAGAAATCGTAGGTGAAATTCGCAGACAGACAATCGAACTCGCTAAAGAGCTTCGCGTTATCGGTCTTATGAACATCCAGTTTGCGGTAAAAGACAATCAGATCTACGTTCTTGAAGTTAACCCTCGAGCCTCCCGAACTGCACCGTTTGTATCTAAAGCAACCGGCGTACCGTTGCCACGTCTGGCTACTCAGGTAATGCTCGGCGAAAAACTTGCTGACCTTGATCCTTGGTCCATGCGCAAACACGGCTACGTATCTGTTAAAGAATCCGTATTCCCATTCTCCCGCTTCCCTGGCGTTGACATCCTGCTTGGGCCTGAAATGCGCTCAACAGGTGAAGTAATGGGTATTGCAAAAACAGTAGAAGAAGCCTTTATGAAAGGACAGGTTGCAACCGGACAGGTTCTGCCTCAGGAAGGTAAAGTCTTCATCTCAGTTAATGATGGCGACAAGGCGTACATTCTGGATGTTGCGAAGCGTTTTGTTGACCTCGGATTCGAAGTACTGGCAACTTCAGGTTCCGCTAAGCTGTTCATAGAAAACGGAATTCCGGCGACAAGAGTTGCAAAAGTGTACGAAGGTCGACCAAACATAGTTGACTTTATTAAGAATGGTGAAGTAGCTCTCCTCTTGAACACGGCTTCTGGTAAACGTACCGTGCAGGACTCCAAGTCAATCAGACAGGCTGCACTGGTATACGGAGTACCATACTCCACAACAGTTTCCGGAGCTCGTGCTATATCTAAGGCTATAGCAGAACAGAGAAACTGCGGACTGAATGTTCAGAGCCTGCAGGAATACTACGCTGGAGAATAATTCTCCATAAAAGGCTGGAAGGGATGCCATGAAACGTGAATATTGTGGTGTGTTCGGGATCTATAATCACGAAGAGGCAGCCCGCCTTACGTACTTTGGTCTATATGCTCAGCAGCATAGAGGACAGGAAAGTGCCGGTATCGTAACATGGGACGGCACTAAGCTTCGTGAAGAACGTGGCATGGGACTTGTTCCCGACGTGTTTAATGAAGAGCACCTCAGCAGAGAACTGAAGGGCGATATCAGTATGGGACATATCCGGTACTCAACTACCGGTGGTTCACGTCTGAGAAACGCTCAGCCATTTATGGTTCAGTACAAAGACCTGCAGCTTGCCATTGCGCACAACGGGAACCTTGTAAACACAATGGAACTGCGCGCTAAACTTGAAGAGAGCGGCTCCATTTTTCAGACCACAATCGACAGTGAAGTCATTGTGCATCTGATAGTTAAACATTTGCGCACAAAACCGCTTGAAGAAGCGGTGCTTGCTGCATGCAAAGAAGCCCAGGGGTCGTACTCCCTTTTGCTTATGGCTAACAATAAGCTTATTGCAGTACGCGACCCGCTCGGAATTCGTCCTTTAGTACTCGGACGTCTCGGAGATTCTCACGTAATCGCATCTGAGACATGCGCATTCGACCTGCTTGAAGCAGAGCTTGTGCGTAATGTTGAGCCGGGAGAAATGATCGTAATGGATGGCAACTCCTTGGAGTCCTACAAAATGGACGTACATGTCGAGAAAAAACGCCATTGCATTTTTGAGCTTATCTACTTCTCCCGCCCAGACTCTCTTGTCTTTGGCGAAAACGTGTATACCTGTCGAAAAGAAATGGGACATCAGCTTGCGCTGGAGTCACATGTGGATGCTGATTTCGTCATGCCGTTCCCCGATTCCGGTATTTACTGTGCTGTGGGCTACGCACAGGAATCCGGTTTACCATACGAGCATGCGATGATTCGAAACCACTACGTAGGTCGAACCTTCATTCAGCCTTCACAGGATATGCGTGATTTTAGCACCCGTGTTAAAATCAACCCTGTAAAAAGCCTGATTAAAGATAAGCGTATTGTTATCGTAGACGACTCCGTTGTTCGCGGTACCACAATTCGCTCCCGTGTTAAGAAACTACGAGAACTTGGAGCAAAGGAAATTCACTTCCGAGTGAGTTGCCCGCCAATCAAGTTCCCATGTTTCTACGGCATCAACTTCTCCTCCAAAGGAGAACTCATTGCTGCCAATAACTCTGTTAAAGAGATTGAAAAATACATCGGTCTGGACAGCCTTCACTACCTTTCTATCGAAGGTCTGCTCAAATCGGTTTCAAGTCCTGATGATTACTGTCTTGCTTGCTTTAACGGGGATTACGCAATCCCTTGTCCGGGCAGCAATTGCGGGTCATGCAGCTGCTAGCTGCAGACACGCTGGAGCTTAATGAATAATGAATAAGTGTACCTGCACACCTGCTGGCGACTGGCTGGCAAAAGGACGCCAAGCTCTCCAGATCGAAATTGAAGGTCTGGAAACTGTTAAAAGCAATCTTGGCGAATCCTTTGTGAGCGCTGTCGAACTGCTTGCAGAATGCAAAGGCCGCGTTATCATCACCGGTCTTGGTAAATCCGGCCTTGTCGGACGCAAGCTTGCAGCAACCCTGTCTTCCACAGGGACTGCGTCTTTCTATCTGCATCCTGTTGAAGGCGCCCACGGCGACCTCGGCATGATCCGTAAAGAAGACGTTGTGGTGTCCATATCCAACTCCGGAGAAACTGACGAACTGAACGCAGTACTTCCGGCAATGCGCTCCCTTGGAGCGTCCGTGATCTCCTTAACAGGCGGCATCGACTCCACAATGGCACGTCTTTCAGACATCACCATCAATACCGGTGTGCCTAAAGAAGCCTGCCCGCTTGACCTTGCTCCGACAAGCTCAACAACTGCAACCCTCGCTGTTGGCGATGCCCTTGCAGCTTGCCTTATCGAAGCAAAAGCGTTCACCGCGGCAGACTTTAAACGCTACCATCCGGGTGGAGCACTCGGTCAGCGTCTGACAATGTCCATTGACACGCTCATACTTCGTGATTCCGATCCTGTGGTAAAACAGGAAACCAAGCTTTCCGAAGCATTAGCAGTTATGGACAAAGGACATCTCGGGGTTGTCGTGTTTACCGATGATAAAGGCTGCCTCACAGGCATCCTGACAGACGGCGACCTTCGCCGACTTATCTGTAAAGGTTCACTCGACATGGATCAGCCATCTTCACAGATTATGATTAAGGATCCTTACAGAGCGAAAAAAGGTTCTTCCGTAGCCGAACTTCTCGACTTTATGGAAGAAAAAGCCATTACCGTTCTGCCAGTCGTTGAAGAAGACGGCACTCTTTGCGGCATCGTGCATATGCACGACCTGCTCGGCAAAGGGCGGGTAAAGTTCAGTAGATAAGCTTCACAGTCTACAAGCTATTCAAAAGGGCGACATAATATGTCGCCCTTTTTCTATTGGTTCTTTTTGTGTCTCTAAGGGGTTTTCCTCTGACCGCTTAAGGAACGAATAACGTCCGTTGATAAACTTCTCACGCGGCTTTACCTCGCTGACTTGAACAATAAAAAAGGAGGTGCCTTACGTAATAAAGCATCCCTTTTTTCCTATGCTAACGAAAAGCAGTTGTGCATAAAAGCAATGTTACCCAGTCAAACAAAAAGACGATAGCGCGTGCTATCGTCTTTTCGAACTTTGTCCATATGTCATATGTCTGTGAGGAGGAGAAAGGTTAATTCATGGCCTTACGGCAATCCTTTTGTAAATATTATACACTGAGACAAACGCGGTGTCTAAAAAAATCGATACGTTGTGCAAAATTGCCTCAGGAAATTTATTTAGGCCTGCCCCGCTTGTGCGTCGTGCAGGTTTGCTTCAATAGTACGGTATAGCTTGTTATCTGTTCCAATGGTTCGGGTAATCGTAGCAAGCGCATCGTCAAAGAAAACGGCAGCTTCTTGTTTCTTACCCTGTACATTTAAGATAATGCCGAAGTTGTTTTTGAGCTTTGCTGTGTAGGTATCTACTCCAAGACGCTCTGCTCTTCGAATAGCCTGGTGCATCATAAATTCGGCATTCATGTAATTACCTTCAGCCATCGCAGCCATACCAGCCTTGTTCATTGCACCAATTTCTTTTGCAGCACACATAGTAATCCCCCTTTTATCGTAAAACCTGCTTAAGTGTTGAAACACCGCAGGAATGAGCCATATGAACCGGAATATCTTTAGCCTTTGCGTATTGCACAACTTCCCGACGGGCGGCGTGTGAAACCTTGTTGGTAAACAGGATAACCATATCAGGAGCTCCCATTTTGTCTGCTATGGAGTTCTCCTTTCCTGTAAACACCTTCAACTTCACACCACGGGTCTTTGCTGTATTAATATATTCGCGTTTAAGTCTATCCATTCCGCCTACTAACGTTGCGCACATAACGCCTCCAAAAAAGTATTCCGGCCTCTTCGTTAACCTTCGTTTAATTGAAAACGATTTTCAATGTCAACTAGAAAATGCTTTTTTTCATAGCAGCCCATTGCTATACGAAGCGAGCATAGACCCAAAAACGGCTGAAAACCAAGATTGTCCCCTATCGACAATAATCCACCTTCTTACATACGGTCATAATATGAGAACTGCCTTATCCCTGCTTATTGCCCTTTGCCTTTTCAGTACAATGCTTGTTCCGAAAATTGCTCAAGCGCATCCACATGTTTTTATCGACAGTTCGCTTACACTTCACTTTGAGGGAGACTCTCTGCAATCAATCGATATGGTTTGGACTTTCGACGATATGTCCAGCGATATGTTCCTAATTGATCTCGACACCAATGCAGACGGCGCATTGACTAAAGCAGAATGGAACAAGCAACGCCCAGATATTGAAAGCTACCTTGCTGAGCACAGTTTTTATGTCCATGTGTTACTCAACGGACAAGTAATCCCGATTAAAACAGTCAATAATTTCGTCGCAACATTCGAAAACAAGACACTTAAATACAGCATGAGTATTCCTGTTGCCCTCACTAAAAAAGATAAGGCTCAGGAAGTGCAGATCGCCATTTTTGATCCTTCCTACTACACAGACTTCTACACAGCACTTGAGGCTGTCAGCGTTAAGGGCAAGCAAGACTTGAAGATCTTCATTGATGATGCACCGGAACTGGCATTCTTTCAGGGACAAATTATTCCTACAGCCGTAACTTTTGAGTTTTAGTCATGCGCAAAATTTGTATCACCATCCTACTCATGCTGGTTCTGGCCACAGCCGCCTACGCTAACCCGTTTACAGGACAAACAAGTTCCGGCACTGCCAAGACTGTTGAGCAAACAGTACAACAACAGCACGAGGCCGGATACTTTGCATTGCACTATTCAAAAGTATTGCGCAAAGTGAACCTTGCCCAACGCACCATGCGATCTAAAATGACCTCTCTTGGTCGTGAAATAAAAAAACACCCCAGCGGCAAAGCGTTCTGGGCATTCATGCTATTCTCCTTCTTATACGGCATCATCCATGCTCTTGGACCAGGACACGGAAAATCCATTGTATTCTCATACTTCCTTGGCAGAAAAGGTACCCTGCTTAAGGGAGTGGTTATGGGGCATCTACTCACGGCAGTACACACGATTTCTGCCATTGTAGTTGTGCTTGGAGCCTATTTCCTGTTGAATCTTAAAGGAAGTCGTGCGCTTTCTTCTGCCAGTGAACCTTTAAAAATGACGAGCTACTATCTCATTGTCGGGCTTGGCATTTTTATTCTTCTGCATGCGCTGTATGAGGCTTTTTCACGCAACCGCAAGAAAGCTAATGCTCGAAAAGAAGCTGACAACAAAGGAATCATCACCGTTTCTGTTATTTCCGGCCTTGTTCCTTGTCCGGGTGTTGCCCTACTTCTGTCCTTTGCTTTAAGTCTGGACCTACTCACTACAGGGCTACTTGGGGCTTTCTTTTTTACCTTAGGCATGGGAATCACCACATCGCTTTTTGGTATTATCAGCATTCATTCCAGAAGTATGTTAATGCATGTTGCAGGCAAGAGCTCCACAGCTGCAGCCTTTCTTCATACCTCCTTTTCCGTTATCGCAGGAACAGTCATAATTGCCACAGGCTGGCTTCTTATAGCCACATCACAATGCTAGCCCCTTTCAACAAAACAAAACGCCGCTTCACATGAAGCGGCGTTTTTTTATGATCGAAGTTCGAACTCAAACTATCTTAACTCTACCTTTGTTAAAACATGCAACAATCTCAAGAAGTAATGCACTATTTATTTTTTGCTTAAATTTTAAAAAGTTATTGACCTTTTGAACAGATGAGATCAAAAGAGTTGAACTGCTATTAATTACCATTACTACTAGCAGTGCGAAATAGCTTGTAGTTGGGGCTCAAATGTTCAACAGGCCGTTTGTAAACGGCGCGTATCATGGAGGGGTTTATGTTACGCAAGTTTACCATTCAGCTTAGAATTTTTTCTCTGCTGTTTATTAATATGCTATGTATCGTTGTTGCGTTCTTTCTTTTTTATATGACCACACAGCAGATACGAGATTATTCAGTTACAACGGCTAAAAAAGAAATGTTTGAGGGACGTCAGGAGTCAATTAAGCTTGCAACAAACACTCTGGCTTCCTTGTTGGCAAAAGAAATAGAGGGGTTGCCTGAATCAGAACAGCATAAGGCCTTGCAACATGCCATTAATGGCTTGCGTCACGAAAAAGATGCATCAGGTTACTTCTTCATTCTTCAAAATGGTCAGTTTGTAGCATTTCCACCTAATCCGCAAAGGGTAGGCGAGTACGTCATAGATTTACGAGATACTAACGGCGTCCAATTCAACAAAGAACTTGTTGCGAAAGCAAAAAAAGGCGGGGGATTTGTTGAATATATCTTCGATAAACCGGGAATAGGTAAACAGCCTAAAATCAGCTACGGAACTACTATTGGCAACACTGACTATATTATCGCTACAGGAGTCTACATTGATAGCATTGCAGTACGCGGTGAAGCTATCAACAACACCATCACATCGATGACTGACAAGGCATTTCTCGATAGAATCATGCTTTTCTGTGCTATCTTTGCTGTCATCGTCCCTCTATGCATCATGATCTCACGAAGCATTCTTCGTCCGCTTTCCCACGCTACGGATGCTGCACAGAAAGTAGCTTCCGGCAATCTGGAAGTTCTTATCTCAGTCGACGGACAAGACGAAGTAACCAGCCTTCAACGTTCGCTGACGCAAATGGTTGCCACTTTTAAGCACGACAAGCTGGAAATGGAAACTAAAGGAGCTGAAGCCCAAGAACAGGCACAGATTGCACGACAGGCTGCACAACAGGCCGAAGAGGCTATGGCTCATGCCGAAATTGCAACTAAAAACGGCATCCTGACCGCAGCCTCTCAGCTTGAAGGCTTAGTCCGTAGCATGAACAAAGAAATGGGAGCGTTGTTTGATCAGAACTCCAACATTCTTCAAGGTTCAAACGCCCAGATGATCCGAATCAGCGACGCAGCAACCGCCATGGAAGAGATGAACGCCACAGTTCTTGAAGTCGCTCGCAACGCAAGTGAAGCGGCTTCGGAGACCGAACGCTCCCGAGTCATGGCACAAGAAGGTGCAGACGTAATAACCGAATCCGTTGCAGCTATCACTCAGCTTCATGCCCGTAGTGAAGAACTCAAAGGCAACATGACGACGCTTGACGCCCAGTCTGAATCTATTGGTGACATTATCAATGTTATTAACGACATTGCAGACCAGACCAACCTGCTGGCACTCAACGCAGCCATTGAAGCAGCACGAGCTGGTGAGGCTGGACGAGGATTCGCCGTTGTTGCGGATGAAGTACGCAAGCTTGCAGAAAAAACCATGAGTGCAACTCAAGAGGTAAGCAAGAACATTAAAACCATTCAATATGTCGCAAAGCTTAATTCACAAGGTATGGATGAGACGCTTGAAGCGTTTGACGCTGTCCAAAGCCTGTCCGGAAAATCAGGTGAAGTACTTCATGAAATCGTACTCGCAGCAGAATCTGCAGCAGAGCAAGTTCGTTCCATTGCAACCGCAGCAGAGCAGCAATCTGCAGCATCAGAAGAAATTACAAGAAATGTAGAAGAGATTGACGCCATTGCACGAGAAAATTCAACCCTTGTAGACAGCTCTGCTGCCAATACAGAGCAGCTAGTTGCTCAAGCCGAAAATCTCAGCAGCGTCATTGAAAAATTAAAAACAGAAGCCTAGCAACCCTGGGGGGATAAAACATCCTGCGGCTATTCTTGTGTCAACATTCTGAATAAGGATGCAGGATCATAAAGGGGATGAGTAAAGACAACTCATCCCCTTTATATTTCTTAACTCGGCGCGTTTTTTGCTTAATATTTATTACGCAGAAATTTTTACCGCAGGAGACAATTTATGCCCCCTATCAGCAATGTCGGCCAAGACACCTTTTCTTTCAAGCTCGACAACTTAATGAAAACAACCAGCCAGAAAGTACAGGATCAGCAAGTAACTGCACCTGTCCAGACAATGGCGGAACCATCCCGTAGTGAAACTGAGACGGCAAACATTGCCTATGGCAATGCTGTAACCGCACTCGAAACCGGTCAACAGCCAGCAGGACAGACAGGGCATGCACTTGACCCTGCACGAGTTGCAGCATTGCTGGACTTCTAGTCTGCACAGTTTCAGGGGGCGGGCAACCTCCCCCTGAAAACACACAAAAAAAAAGCGCACTGCACATGCAATACGCTTTAAAATTTATTACCCATACAGTTACTAGGAGTAATCGCCCTGCAACTGTGCCTTTAACTTGGCAGCACCGACTTTATCCCCTGTAGCCGTAACAGCATCAAGCAAAATCCGTTTTGCCTTCCGGGTATCAGGGTCTACAGCAACAGCTTTCTTTAAATACTTAATAGCCATCTTAGGCTGCTTGCACGCCAGACACCACTCGCCGATCATACGGAACATGCTATGTTCATCAACATACAGCGACTTAGCTTCCTCAAATGCTTCTGTCGCATCCTGAAGATTACCTCCAGAAAGATATCTTCTTCCGCGATTTAACGCTTTATCTAACGTAAGCTTACGCTTCAACTGCTCGCTATACGACTCTGATTCCTGAGCTTTCTTAAGCGCAAGGAACAACTTCACAAGGCTGTCATGAACCAGTTTTTCATGCCCTTTTATGTACATGATACCACGAGGAAACATTTTTTTGACTTCGGTTACTCTGTTCATGTTGTGCAGCACTTCTTTAAGCGCAGAGTCAACCGTAATTCTGTCAATTCCAGTTACCTTCCCCGCAAGGACCAATCTCAGTGACGCAATGATAGAGGCGGTTGCGCGCAGGACATCATGTCTCTGGAAATATGCTTTTGCACGGGCAATATGTTCTTTTGCAGCTTTTGAATCGTCTTTCATACAGTCACCTTAAAACAGTTTTTGAAATACAGAGCCACGATAGTAGAATACTACTGAATGTCAAATATCATTGTGCGAAGGGCAAAGCGTGCTATCACAAGTACACTGAGAAAAAAACTCTTAAAGGGAGAATCATATGGCTAAAAAGTTACGTATTGATGAAGATGAATGCATTGGCTGTGAATCCTGTGTAGAGCTCTGCCCTGCAGCATTCCAGATGAGCGCGGATGGTGACAAAGCAATTGTTGTGGATGAAAACTGTACAGATGACTGTGTTGAAGAGTCTATCGATACATGTCCAGTGACCTGCATCTTCTTCGAAGAATAATATTCTGTATAAAAACAAAAAAAGAGCACTGTCTTTAATCAGACCGTGCTCTTTTTTACACACAAAAATTACCAAGCAACACAGATACATAACAAATGTAAACATCTTTTACTTTACCACAACCGGCTTCTCCTGTAGAACGTCACAACGTTGTAACTATCATATTTTTCTTATCTTTAGTGGATTGAGCCACCCCTTAGACGTTACTGTTGCAAAAACAATCTGTTTATGTTCGCTTTAGAAAAACAGAAGTTATCGATACGTAATGAGTCTTTTCTGGCGCGTTCAACTTAAAAAACTCATTAATGTACCGCGGTACTGCCATAGGAGCTGTTATGAATTCTGACATTACCTTTGCTAAGCCTTTTATAAGCGCTACAAGCAATGTACTTTCTACAATGGCTGGGATCAGCCCTGTTGCAGGTAATCCGTTTGTAAAAAAAGATAATATTGCATGTGGTGATGTCTCTGCCATCATTGGCATTACAGGTGAAAAACGCGGAAGTATCTCCGTAACTTTTACGAAAAAATGCGCAATTACCATTGTTCGTAATATGCTCGGTGATGACGTACAGGATATCGTCTCAGACACAAAAGATGCTGTCGGCGAAATCTGCAACATGATCTCCGGACAAGCACGTGCTGGTCTCGCAGAAATGGGGTATAAATTTGAAGGTTCAACACCATCCGTTATCATGGGCGATAATCATACAATAAGTCATGTCACATCCAGCCCCGTTATCGCCGTCCCATTTTCCACTGACCATGGTGAATTTACTATCGAGTTCTGTTTTGGCTAATTAGCATAAACATTACAGCCAGATAACATTTTTTCGTCATTAAAACGCTCGTCCTCTCAGGCGAGCGTTTTTTATTACACAACGTTAACTCAGCTATTCTCAATGGTTTCACGGCAAGATAACATGTTTCACATTGTTTTTTCACACCATTTCCACAACCTAAAGTTTCATTTTGACACTCCGTTATTACTTTTTTTTTGTGCGCAAACCCGTTGAGATGTCTGACTTCTAATCGGTTCCATATAACAATTTCGAAAAACCCTATTGCTAAAAAACTGTCAGCATGAGTATGATTTACTTCTTGCGACTGAGTAACTCAAAAAGCTTCTTTAGCCGCATTAGTATTGTTATTTTAGTTAGTTAAGAGATGTGCAGCGATACGCCTGCATATCAAGACACACACTTTTAAGGATTACAGTATGGTTTCTGCTTGGTCACGTGTTTTTGGTTTTGAACCGGTTAGTCTTTGCGACTGGCCCGGTATGAATGCTAGCGTCATCTTTTTAGGTGGCTGCAATATGCACTGTCCGACCTGCCATAACTTTAATCTCGCATGGCATAGCGATACTATGGATGTCATTCCACAAGAGACGATTGAGGCATACCTGAAAAAACGTTCACGGTGGATTGACGGTGTCGTCATTACTGGGGGGGAAGCAACCATTACACCGGGGCTTGCAGATCTTATAAAAGACCTGCGTAAGCTTGGCATGCCTGTCAAAATGGACAGTAACGGCATGCGTCCGGACGTATTGAAACAACTGCTTGACGAAAATCTCGTTGAGCTCTTTGCGGTAGATGTCAAAGGCCCTTACCAGAAATATCCTGTGCTTACCGGTGGTACTACATCCCCAGCAGAAGCAGAAGAAAACCTTACTCAAGTTTTCGAACTAGCAAAACAGTATCCTGACAAGTTCCTGTTCCGCATTACTAAAGTGCCTGTGCTGACAGATGAAGATATTCAGGAAGCTGAGAGCTACTTACCGGGCGGCTTTACGCTTAAGCATCAGGAATACGTTCCCCCAAGGAGAGAGCATGCCGAAGCAGATTCTGAAGCGCGACAACTGTCTGGAGACATGGTCGCTTGAGCGTATTGCACATGCAATCCTCAAGGCACTTAAAGCTAGCGGAGTTAAAGACCCGCTTCTTTCAAAACGACTTGCCCGAAAAGTAGAAATAAAACTCGGAGCACAAGAAATCGCGCCGCAGGAATTGGTACAGGACACCATTGAGAAGGTCTTAATGGAATCCAGCCTGTACCACGTTGCAAAACGGTTTATTATTTACCGCGAGCAGCGCAGGCAGTTACGCGAACACAAGGCCGCGTATCTGGACATCAAGGAAACCATCAATAACTATCTGGATAAAGCAGACTGGCGTGTAAATGAAAACGCCAACATGACCCATTCATTCCAAGGGCTCATGCTGCATCTCTCCGGCACACTGCAGGCTAAATATGCGCTAGAAAAATACCCGGAAGAAGTGCGTCTTGCGCACGAACACGGCTATTTTCACATTCACGATCTTTCTTTCGGCCTTGCAGGCTACTGCGCAGGCTGGAGTCTTCGAGATCTACTCCTCGAAGGATTCAACCTTGAAGGCCGTTCCAGTGCCGGCCCAGCTCACCATTTTGACGCAGTTCTTGGTCAGATGGTTAACTTCCTCGGCACACTGCAGAACGAATGGGCAGGCGCTCAGGCGTTCAACAACGTCGACACCTACCTTGCCCCATTTATCAGAAAAGACGGTCTCTCGTACAAACAAGTACGTCAGGCCATGCAGAAATTTATTTTCAACCTTAACACAACCTCCCGCTGGGGCGGACAAAGCCCGTTTACCAACCTGACCTTTGACATTGTGCCACCAAAACACATTGCTAAAGAAGCAGTTATCATCGGCGGTGCTCTTCAAGATTCAACCTACGGTGAGTACGTTGAAGAAATGGCTATGATCAACAAAGCATTCCTTGAGGTCATGCTGCAAGGAGATCATCATGGTCGCATCTTCTCGTTCCCGATTCCTACATACAACGTCACCACAGAATTCCCTTGGGATACAGAAATTGGTGACCTGCTCATGCAGCTTACAGCCAAGTATGGCGTTCCGTACTTCCAGAACTTCATCAACTCTGACCTCGATCCGGAAGATGTTCGTTCTATGTGTTGTCGTCTACAAATGGATCTTCGCGAACTTCGCAAAAAAACCGGTGGGCTTTTCGGTGCTGGCGACCTCACAGGCTCTATCGGCGTTGTGACACTCAACCTGCCAAAGCTCGCATACCTTGCACAGAACGAAGAAGATTTCCTTGATCTCATTACCGAATATGCAGAGTTAGCTAAAGACTCTTTGGAATTTAAGCGTAAGTTTATTCAACAAAACCTTGAACGAGGTATGTTCCCATGGTCTTCGCGATACCTCAAAAATGGATTCAAGGCACACTTCTCAACTATCGGCCTCGTCGGTGGTCACGAAGCCTGCCTCAATCTGCTCGGGAAAGGTATTGAAACTGAAGGCGGCGTCCGCCTCATGCAGCGCGTGCTCAACCACCTGCGTGAACTGACCTCCCGCTATCAGGAAGACACAGGAAGCCTGTACAACCTTGAAGCCACACCGGCAGAAGGTACTAGCTACCGCCTCGCACGCACTGACAAAAAGCTCTACGCAGATATCGTCGCATCCGGTAACGGTACACCGTACTACACCAACTCAACAGCATTACCAGTAGGCGCAACAGACGACGTTTTTGCCGCCCTTGAACATCAGGATCAGCTCCAGCCGCTCTTCACTGGTGGCACCGTGTTCCACACATACCTCGGCGAGGCTGTAGCAGATCATGCAGCGCTGAAAAAATTCATCGTCAAAGCGTTCACCATGACAAAGTTGCCTTACATTTCAATCACACCGACCTTCTCTGTGTGCAAGGACCATGGGTACATTGCCGGCGAGCACTTCTCCTGCCCGACATGCAATGCTGATACAGAAGTCTACACACGTATAGTCGGCTACTACCGACCAGTATCGCAATGGAACAAAGGTAAGCAGATGGAATACGACGACCGCGTCTGCTACAACAGCGCACCTGTCGATGTTGGCACTAAACCTGTCGAAGTAGAAGAAGCTATTTAACACCTGAAATACTCACTTAATATTACCTCTGGCGGCTTTCGCCTCACTACCTAATGCCTATAATAAAAAAGGGTGGAGTTTATGAACTCCACCCTTTTTTTGTGCTCTGACCAGGCAATAAAAAATCAATGTCACCTCCTAAATCAAAGAAGTGCTGCATCACTTTTTAAAAAACAGCTGCTAAAAAATTTATGCACATTTCTATGAACAACTTACCGACACCCTGTGCAAAACTTTTAAAAACCAAAAGCTTTACTACATTTCATAAGAGCTTAATTTTGCATCTATTTTTACAAGACTGACAGCCCTCAAGAATAATTATTTATTGACAATTTTATGCACACTTTAAGAACAGCATGTGCAAAACATAGATAAGATGCTTGAATAGCAATATAACAATCTACTAAAAGCCTTTTTAGTCAACAGGCAGCAACTTTTGCCCACATTGGGCAACAGAAGCTGATAAAAGACCACTGAAGTTATTGTTCAGTTCTTTTAATCTACAAAAGTCTATCATTATATATGATCATTCAACGGCACAGGCAGGACTTTGCCAAAGAGGGGGGAATATTAAGCAGGAACAAAAAAAGCCCCCGTTGCCGAGGCAACGAGGGCTGTACTAGCTTTATAAGCTTATTGTTCTTCTGAGTAACCTTTGTCAGCAGCAGTGCTAGGGTCGACTTTTCCAAGATCAAGTGGGTAGCCGAGCACCATTGTTTTACGGGCTTCGAAGCCGGTTGCACCCGGGTGGGTGTTAATACCAACAACCAAGTCCATGATGCCGTCATTGTTAAGGTCTGCGATCTGGTATGCCATTACGCCACCTTTGATACGACGAGTTTTCCACTGCAAACCAAGGCCAACACCATCCCACTGCAGGGAGTGAATCTCACCCTGTGGGAAGAAACGGTACCGGTCGAAGAACTGAGCAGCCACAGAGATAGGCTTGTTAACCAGAACTTCGTATTTCCCGTTGTGATCAAGGTCTTCAACTACAAACGGCATTGGAATGTAGTATTTTGCAGGAATAAGAAGCTTATCTTTGCCAAGCCCAGGCATGGTATCATCATTTTCAATGCTGATAGTGCTACCAGAGTAAGGCACATCAGTAGCAACCATACGGTCAAACTTAGAGTTGAACACTGCAAGTTTTTCGCTATCTGGCAAAAGAACTACAACTTTATCGCCTTCTTCGTCAGGAACCCACGCAAAGTTGTACAGGTTTGCTTTCTTAGGAACAGCTACACGACGGCTAGGAACAACCTCACCGTTAACATATGCGAGTTCCTCAACTTTTGGAGTAAGAACGCTGCCGCCCTTACGAGTTTTCTGACCAATCATCGTTGGCAAGTAATTTGGAGGAAGCGGCACAACGTTTACAAGCATTTTCACGTTAGGGGCAAACTCAACGAGTTGGCCGCCCTTCATAGTGTAAAAATACGTAGTTGCTGCCTGATCTTTATCCATACCGCTGATGATCAGTTCGTTCACACCATCACGGTCAATATCAAGAGCGCGAACAGTCAGCATATCATAGCGACTTGAGACTTTTTTTTCTGTTACAGGAACAAGGGTGTTTTTATCGAAGTTGTAAACGCGAACATTGTGTTTATCTAACAAAACAACTTCGTTTTTCTTATCACCAGTAATATCAGCTACAACCATGCCATGTGCAGCAAAACGCAGTGCGTTTGAACGAAGACGGGTGTTGGATTCATTCGCGCCTGCGTAACGGAACTGCGGGTTCAGATATACTTCCTGATTAGCAGATGTCTGGTTCACTGTAATTGCAGGGTTCATCTGATTAACACGCTGCTTAGCGTCTGCAACAGCCTGAGCGCGTGCATCAGGACGATCAAAAACTTCTGTGTTAATCGCACCAGCAATATTCTGCAGGGTCGGAATCATATCATTAAGAGAGCTGGAAGCAGAACGTGGCCAAACGTTTCCGTCTTTATCTGCTACACGAACATCCAGAGAGGCCTGATCACCAATGAGGTTTACACTACCGTAAACAAGGTAATCAGCGCCGGAAGCAGAAAGTGCTTTCTGCGCATCGGCAGTATTGGCAGGAGCAGCAATTCCATCCAGAGCGGTTGCATCTACAGGAATAAAATGATCTTTCCAAAACAGACGGGAGCTGAGCATTTGCGGAATCGCACGCTCTAAATAGGTAAAGGTCTTAGGTCCATTCACAGTAAATGGAACAATCCCAAAAGTTTTTGCCCCCTCTGCAAACGCTACAGACATGCTTAACATCAGCATAAGCACTGTTAAAACCACAGTGCGCATAACAGATTGCATACGTTCTCCTTAATAAGTACTTGCCGGACAGCGCATTCATCCAGCTTATTCGCAAGGTTACAACAGAAAGACTTGGCTATGGTGCAACGTACAGCATGTTTGCCAGTGACTTTCCTAAAAATTCATTGAAGCATAAAAACAAGCAACAATGACTGTATCTAACTTGTTGGGTATGAAATTTTGTAAAATCTTTTACAAAAAAATCTCATTTCGCCCAGTCAGCATCCCATCCATAATATCACTTGATAGATGAAGCAACCATAAGGTACAGCGGCAGGCAGAATTCTAAAATAAATTGGATTGAGCAGGAGACTTTGTGACAGTTACAACCTCATCCCGTTCTTTCAGGCTTGTTTGTACCCCTGAGGAGCGACCACTCGTTGAAGAGCTTTTGCGAGCGCAAGGCTACGACTTTGAACCAGAGCCATTTTCTGAATGGTCCCGAAAAATTACGCATGAACCAAAACCGCTTGGTTCCAGCCTCGCCGCATTTTTCGGTCTTATTTACATTCAGGACAGATCTTCAATGCTGCCTCCGGTAGTACTGAACCCTGACGCCGGAGATGCCGTGCTAGATATGTGCGCGAGTCCCGGCAGTAAAACAGGTTTTCTGGCTCAATTAGTTGGCCCTAACGGTTTTGTCATGGGAAACGAGCCCAGCAGAAACCGTCTTGCGACGTTGCGCCAGAACCTCTTTACAATGAACTTGCTTCATACAGCCACATGCTCCTACCCAGGCGAAAACCTGCCGCTGCCATCCGGCGGCTGGAAAAAAATTCAGCTCGATCCACCATGCAGCGGATGGGGGACCGTAGAACGCAACCCGAATGTTCTTAAACTGTGGCAAGGCGAAAAAGTTAAGCCACTTATCGGAATTCAGCGCAAACTGCTTCAAGAAGCATTTCGCCTTCTCGCTCCGGGTGGCAAGGTTGTCTTCTCAACCTGTACAACTAACGTGCAGGAAAACGAAGAACAAGTACGCTTTGCAACCGAGGAAGTAGGCTTCAAACTTCAGCCGATCACCCCACCGGAAGGTTTCACATTTGAAGAACCATACCTCGATGGCTGCGAAGGCACACTCCGCGTTGATCCGGAAAAATCCGGTGCGCAAGGCTTCTACATTGCTGCCTTCACAAAGCCTGAAGACGCAGAAGCTCCTGAAGAATTCGTCCCCGGCCTCAAAGCAGACATCATGCCGCGCCGTGCACTCAGCATGCCAGGCGTAGATGCAGACTTACTTCCAGAAGGGGAGCTCGCGCAGGTTCGCGAAAACGCCCTTTTCCTCCCACAATACGCCCTCGATAACTTTACGGAAAACTTCCGATGGCGAGGTTTCCCGATAGGCAAAATAGCTCGCGGCGAAGTACGTCCTTCACCGCGTCTACGCGCCCTTATGCCTAAATTCAAAGACGGGAACGGAATCAATATCGAAGAGACCGAGCCAATCGAACGTTTGCTTACCGGTCAGTCTATGCAGGTAAACATTAAAGGCAAAGAAACTGGACTGTACTTCAGGGGGCTCCGTCTCGGACGTCTCAAAGTAAAAGGCAACCGCGCTCTTTGGAGTGAAAAATAGCGTCTTCAACGCTAAGATGCTTTTTAAGAACCTGCTACGCTGTCGCTATCTGTAGTCTCTCGCTCCTCGCGATCAGCTACCGTTTTAAAAAAGTTTCTTAAAAATCCTCAAAAACTTTTATTAGCGAGGACAGCCCGTCATCTATGACCTCATACGGCTTATACCTCATCAACTTACGTAACAAATAGTTAATAAACAGTAAAAGGGTGGAGAAAAAACTCCACCCTTTTTCTTTTTCTACGAAGATCACAGCGCTGGAGGCAAAAATGAAAAAGCGTCACAGCCTCACTGGAAAAAAATTTCCCTAACAATATACAAATACTAATCGTAAGACTTCCAACCTATTGGAAGCACGAGCATTGGATTATGCTCTGGCGGCAGCTCAAGCAGGTCCATCAGATGCTCCTCTTTGAACGCGCCAACTTCAGTCACGCCAAGTCCGAGAGCTTCAGCCTGCAAGTAACAGTTCTGCGCCATATGACCTGCTTCAAAGAAGGTGTAGGCAACGCCACGCTCACCATATTTTTGAGAAATTCGATCAAACGCTGCAGTAATGACAAGAATTGCCGGCGCCTTAGCAATCCACTCCTGTTCAATACAGACTTCGGCAACTTCCTCACGCAAATCGCCTTCTTCAACCTCTTCGAGAGAATGACCCAAAGCATCGTATCGATACACACCGGGCTCAAGACCTTCAACGTCACCAGCCACCACGTAAAGTTCCATTGGATACATTGCTCCAGCAGACGGAACAGTACGGCGGTTCCATGGACCTTCCTCACTAACACCGTAGGTTGCCCATAAAATTTGCCCGAGGGAATCGGGAGTCAATGCTTCATCTGCAAACTCACGAACGCTACGACGGTTTGCAAGCGCGGTTTCAACGGAAATTGGACCTTCCATACTTGGTTCTGGAAACTGCATATATATTCTCCTTGCCCACGCGAATTATTGTAGCGCGCTGTGAGCATTTCATATCTTTATTGTGCCTGAGTGATACAGTTGATCGACTCTTCCCGCAAGAGGCGTCTGAAGCCAACCCACGCCTATATCTAAAATACAGCTTCATCACAAATTAGCAAAAAAAGTTAAGCCAATAAATTGTCTCTATCATAACCGAATAGACAACTCTCTGCGACAAGCCAACAAGATTAAATGAGACATTGCATGGAGTAAATAATTCACAATTAGGCATGCAAATTGATCAACGCCTCATTTCAACTGACAGAATTGTATAAAATAGTATCTTCCCCTACCAGCACTCCTTCAATCCGTTTTCTGTAGCATTATTCATCTATGGCATTTTCTGCAAATTACATCATTTTCAGCTCATTTTATCTCTTTAGTTCCACAAAAATAGATTAAAAATGCACATTTCGTACAAACTACGAGCATTGTAGTGACAGTTTTTTATTGTGCAACTAAACAGTTTTTGCACCAGTTTTACTGTCTAGCACTTGAAAATGACAGTATAGCTCAGTCAACATTTTACTTTCATCAAAGTACGATGGCGCAAATTGTATAGAAAAGTTGTTATTTTTCGACTTATGTTGTACTAAAATTCGCACAGCAGACAGTACAACTCTCAGTACCCACCTGTTTTTAATAGCTGTTTACGTAAATGGTAATTATTGAAGATTGAATTATTGAAGTACGTCCTTGTATATACTGAGCGACTATTCACTTCATGCTTACTAAAAAAAGTGGATTTTTTTTCATTTTCAGACGCTTTTCGCCACACCGTACTTACCTGCTGTTTTTTTAAGGAAAAACTAGTATACCCTTTTTTTGCGTGTTTGCTCAAAGAACTACGTCGTAACCCCGCGGTATTCGCGGAAATAGGTTCTCCTATCGCAAAAAAGCTTGACTTAAAAAGGTCTGACAGGTTTTTATTTCGAGCTTTATATGTTGTTTAGAGTGACGTCTTGTATCAAGTTGCACACTTTGAACATTTTTGTGGTCTCTATTTGTTTTAGGTTGTTAGAAGTATTTCTAGTTTGGAGGTTTCGGATGAAACGTTTGTTAACAGTGTTCGCTCTTGCTGTTGTTTTAGCATTTGCTGCAGCTCCAGCTTCCGCTAAGACTTTACGCTTAGCTGTTGATGCTGACCCTGTATCACTTGACCCGCATGTACAGCTTTCCGGTGGCATGCTTCAGTACTCTCACCTGGTATTTGACCCACTCGTACGTTGGAACCAGGACATGGGCTTTGACCCACGCCTTGCAACCAAATGGGAACGCCTTGATGACAAGACCATGCGTTTCTACCTCCGCAAAGGTGTAAAATTCCACTCCGGTAACGAATTTACTGCTAAAGACGTTGCCTGGACTCTTGACCGTCTTAAAAAGTCCATCGACTTCAAAGGCCTTTTTGAAGTTTTTGAACCTGCAGTTATTGTGGATGACTACACTGTAGACCTCAAAACTAAAGTTGCTTACCCGCTCCTTATCAACATGGCTACTTACATCTTCCCAATGGACTCCAAGTTCTACTCTGGTAAAGATGAAAATGGTCAGGATAAAGGCGTCATCGGTAAAACCGGTCCTGCATTTGCTAACACTAACGCTTCCGGTACTGGTCCTTACACCGTTACAGAACGTGAACAGGGTGTAAAAATGGTTTTCAAAGCCAACCCTAATTACTGGACCACCCGTGGTAACATCGAAGAAATCGACATGCGTCCAATTAAGAACGAAGCTACCCGCGTTGCTTCCATTCTTTCCGGCGACGTAGATTTCATCATGCCAGTACCTCCACAGGACTACGACCGTCTTGACGCTGCTGAGAACGTTGACCTCATTACCATGCCTGGTACCCGCGTTATCATGTTCCAGCTGAACCAGAAACGTAACAAAGCTCTTGCGAACCCTAAAGTTCGTCAGGCTATCGTATACGCTACCAACAACGCCGGTATCGTTAAAAAAATCCTCAAAGGCCGCGGCACAGCTGCAGCTCAGCAGGGCCCTAAAGGCTACCAGGGTTACGTAGCAGAGCTTCAGCCTCGTTACGACCTCAAAAAAGCTAAAGCTCTCATGGCAGAAGCTGGTTACCCTAACGGCTTTGAAGCAACTATGATTGCTCCTAACAACCGTTACGTAAAAGACGAGCAGATCGCTCAGGCTTTCGTTTCCATGATGGCTCGCATCGGCATCAAAGTTAACCTCAAAACTATGCCTAAAGCACAGTACTGGGATCAGTTCGACGCACGCGCTGCTGACATCCAGATGATCGGTTGGCACTCTGATACCGAAGACTCCGCAAACTTCACCGAGTACCTTGCAGTTTGTCCTAACAAAGAGACAGGCGCAGGCCAGTACAACTCCGGCGAATACTGCAACCCTAAAGTTGATGAGCTTATCGCTCTTGCTAACTCCGAAACTGATCTCGACAAACGTCATGCTCAGCTTCAGGAAGTTGAGCGCATCCTCTTCAACGACGCTGCGTTTGTTCCACTTCACTGGCAGGACCTTTCCTGGGCAAGTGGTAAAAACCTTGAAAACGCTCGTCAGGTCGTAAACGTAATGAACTTCCCTTACTTCGGCGACCTTGTAATGAAATAGCATTTGTTCGGGGCGGCTTTGCCGCCCCGATTTAATGATGGATACAAACAGGCGCTGCCTGTACTACTCAGTTTTCCGTGATATAGCACGGAGCTACACGAACCGACCATTGTGCCGGTTCTCTTAGGTTTTATAAGACTGGGATTTGGATTAACCTTTAACCCCCAAAACCCCATATGTTTGCTTTTATTGTTCGAAGAGTGACACAGGCGTTGATCGTCATGTTTGTCATATCCATCATCGGGTTCGGTATTAAATATTCGTTCGGTGATCCAGTACGTGAGATGGTCGGGATTAACGTTTCCGCTGCAGAGCGTGAAGCGTACCGAGACAAACTGGGCCTCAATGACCCTGTTGTCGTTCAGTGGGTACGGTTTGTTAAAAATGCAGTACACGGCGACCTTGGTCGCTCCTTCTTTTACCGCAAACCTGCTACTGAAGTAATTTTAAAGAAAGCTCCAGCAACCTTGGAACTTGTTATCGCAAGTGCCCTGATCATTGTTGTGCTTTCTGTGCCTATCGGCATTTACGCAGCTGTAAAACCTCGCGCATGGCTATCCAGACTGTTCATGGGTGCCAGTATCGTCGGGGTATCTATTCCTGTATTCCTTACCGCGCTGCTACTTATCTATGTTTTCGCAGTTGAACTGCACTGGCTTCCGTCCTATGGACGCGGGCCTACAGCCCAGCTGTTCCCAGGCTGGGAAAGTAACTTCTTGAGCTGGAAGGCATTCAGACACATCATTCTTCCTTCTGTTGCACTGTCCTCAATTATGCTTCCACTCTTCATCCGTCTCATCCGAGCAGAAATGGTTGAAGTTTTACAGACTGAGTACGTTAAATTTGCCCATGCAAAAGGTCTTAACCCGACCCGCGTTCTTATGGTGCATGCATTTAAAAACACCCTTCTTCCGGTTATCACCGTGGGTGGCGTACAGCTCGGTATTATGATTGCGTATACAATCCTCACTGAAACAGTATTCCAGTGGCAGGGTATGGGCTTTATGTTCATCGAGGCCGTAGAACGCTCCGACACCGCATTGCTCGTTGCATACCTTGTTTTCGTTGGTGTTCTTTTTGTTATCGTGAACACCGTAGTGGATATTATTTACGGACTGGTTAACCCAATGGTCCGTGTTTCGGGGAGGAAGTAATCCATGTGGCAAAAATTTAAGGATTCATACTTTTTGTACAGCTTCCGACGTGACCCTGTTGCGGTCGGCAGTTTCCTTATCTTACTCTTTCTAGTTGCTATAGCGATTCTCGCGCCACTGCTTGCAACGCAGAACCCATACGACGGTGCAGCTATCGATTTAATGGATGCTGAAACACCGCCTATGTGGACACCAGAAGGTCTGGATACATTCTGGCTCGGCACTGACGCACAGGGACGTGATATTTGGTCTACCATTCTTTATGGTACCCGCATCTCCCTGCTTATCGGCCTTGGCGCAGTGGCACTGCAATCTTTTCTGGGAATTATCATCGGCTTAACCGCAGGTTACAAAGGCGGTCGTATCGACTCCTTCCTCATGCGAGTTGCTGATGTTCAGCTTTCCTTCTCATCCTACATGGTTGCTATCTTCTTTGGTGCAATTTTGCAGGCTGCACTAGGTGTTGCCCGGTACGCAGACGTTGCTGTTCCATTCCTGATTTTTGTTATCGGATTCTCTGAATGGCCGCAGTACGCACGTACTGTCCGCGCATCCGTACTTGCTGAGAAGAAGAAAGAATATGTTGAAGCTGCACGCGTTATCGGCCTTCGCCCTATGCGCATTATGTTCCGTCATATTCTTCCTAACACCCTGACTCCTGTTCTTGTTATTTCTACTGTTCAGGTTGCTAACGCTGTAATGAGTGAAGCTGCACTTTCTTTCCTCGGGCTCGGTATGCCTGTTAACCAGCCTTCACTCGGCTCTCTCATTAAATCCGGCTTTGCTTACTTCATGAGTGGCAGCTGGTGGATTACCCTGTTCCCGGGTCTTGTACTCGTACTGCTGGTACTGTCCATCAACCTGCTCGGCGACTGGCTCAGGGACTTCCTGAATCCAAAACTGTACAAGGACTAAGGAACAATGGAACACCTTTTAGATGTAAAAGATATACTTGTTCAGTTCCGTATGCGTGACATTGCGCTTACGGCTGTAAATAAAGTTTCGTTTTCTGTAGATAAAGGCGAACGCCTCGGTCTTGTTGGTGAATCCGGCGCTGGTAAATCTGTAACCGGCTTCTCCATCATCAACCAGATCTCAAAACCGGGCTTTATCGCCAGCGGTTCTGTAATGTTCGAAGGTCAGGATCTCGCACAGATGTCCGACAAAGAGCTGCGTACCATCCGTGGTAACCGTATCTCCATGATCTTCCAGGACCCTATGATGACACTCAACCCTGTTTTGACCATTGGTCAGCAGATGATTGAAACTGTGCTTGCCCACAGTAAGGTGTCTAAAAAAGAAGCTGAAAAAATCGCGCTGGACAAACTGCGCAAAGTTTACATTCCTTCACCGGAAAAACGCTTAAAACAGTACCCGCACGAATTTTCCGGCGGCATGCGCCAGCGAATTGTTATCGCAATTGCTTTGCTGACAGATCCTGCGCTTATTATTGCTGATGAACCTACCACGGCGCTTGACGTAACCATTCAGGCTGAGATCATGGACCTGCTTCTCGAGCTTTGCGAGAAAGACAACATGGGTCTTATCCTCATCACACACGACCTTGGTGTTGTGTCTCAGGTTACAGAGAAAATTGCTGTTATGTACGCTGGTCGAATCGTGGAACTGGGCTCAACTGACACAGTCTGTGCTACCCCTACACACCCATACACTCAGGGTCTCATTGCAGCATTACCGGACGGTGCCAAAGGCGATCGTCTCAACCAGATTCGCGGCTCTATGCCTAGCCTTACTAACATCCCTAAAGGCTGTGCGTTCAACAACCGTTGCGACTACTGTAAAGACATCTGTTTTGAAGTGGTACCGGAGCTCGAACTCAAAAAATCCGGCGTCATGGCTGCCTGTCATGTAGTGGAGTAGGCATGAGTAATACCCCTCTTCTTAAAATTAAAAATCTTGTAAAACACTTTGATATTTCTGGCGGATTTCTTGATCAGCTAGGATTCGAAAATGGCAAGCTCACTCGCAAAAAGACCGTTGTCCATGCTGTGAACGATGTAAGCTTTGAAATTCAGAAAGGTGAAACCCTTTCTGTTGTAGGTGAGTCCGGCTGTGGTAAATCCACCCTCGCACGTACCATTATCGGTCTGTACGAACCAACCGGCGGCCAGGTTCACTACCGAGGCGAACGTGTAGACAATAAGTCCGGTTCAGCCCGCAAAGAATTCCGTACCGCTGCACAGATGATCTTTCAGGACCCATACGCATCTTTGAACCCGCGTATGAAGGTCTCACAGATCCTCGAAGAACCAGTACGCTTCCACTACCCTGAATTCAGCGATGAGGAAGTAAAGCAGCGCGTTGCAGAAGTAATGGAACAGGTAGGCATTAACCCTGTATGGGGTCAACGCTACCCACACGAATTCTCAGGCGGCCAGCGTCAGCGTATTTCCATTGCGCGTGCACTTGTCCTCAAACCTGAGTTTATCGTTGCAGACGAACCTATTTCTGCACTCGACGTATCCATTCAGGCACAGGTTCTCAACCTAATGATGGACTTACAGCGCGATCACAACCTGACCTACCTGTTCATCAGCCATGACTTATCTGTTGTTGAGCATATCTCAAACCGAGTTGCTGTAATGTACCTGGGCTCCCTGTGTGAGCTTGCAGACGCTAAAGAGCTGTTTGCTAATCCGCAACACCCATACACTAAAGCGCTTCTGTCCGCGATTCCTCGCATGGGCAAAAAAGGCTTCTCCCACATCAAGCTTACCGGCGATGTTCCGACCCCGATCAACCTGCCTACAGGCTGTGTGTTCCATGGTCGTTGCCGACTTGCAAACCAGCGTTGCGTGAACGAAGTTCCGCACCCTATTACACTTGATAACGGCACTATATGTGCCTGTCATGCTGTTCAGGAAGGCCGCGCAACTAAGATGCCTGCATAGAACAAAAAAAGAGGAGCTAAGCTCCTCTTTTCACTAAAATAACAAAGCCCGCTCTAAAAAAATTAGAGCGGGCTTTATTCGTTACGCTAAAAAAACGAACGCCTTATATGTCGAACCTAACGTGGACGGAAGGTAATACGACCGCGAGTGAGGTCATAAGGTGAAAGTTCTACAGTAACTGTATCTCCTGGCAGAACGCGAATACGGAATTTGCGCATTTTACCGGAGATGTGTGCAAGACATTCGTGACCATTTTCGAGGCGAACAAGAAACATTGCGTTTGGCAGTGCTTCCATAACTTCACCATTTACTTGAATGGCTTCTTCTTTTGCCATATGCGATCTCCTTTCTCCTGAATTAACGCCGGGAGCACATAACAAATAACCCCCCTGCAATGCAGGGGGGTTAAATATTGGTAGCGGGGGCAGGATTTGAACCTACGGCCTTCGGGTTATGAGCCCGACGAGCTACCGAGCTGCTCCACCCCGCGTCATAGCTTGTTTACGATGCGGTTCTTGCTCTGAAAGCAATTCCCTCTCGAGGTGGACATAAGTATACGTCACCCCCTCGACTGTCAACATCTTTTTTTAGAAAAAATACTCACTCTAAACAAAGCATGACACAATCTATCTACATTTCTCTTTAATTTAAGACAGATAAAAGAAAGATCTTTATTTTATGAAAAAGTAATTTTTTGCCAGCGTGATACGCTTACAAGGCGCACAGTTCTGCACGAAGCGTTGTGCCTTCCAACATGATTTTTGCATAACCGCCATCAGCCAACATGCCTGTGTTGATGATAGTTGTCTTACCAAGAGTATCTACTGAACGGGCTTCATGAATATGTCCACACAATACCAGTTGCGGCTGCGTCTTTTCAATAAAAGTACGAACAGCTTTACTCCCAACATGCACGCCATTACCCAAGTCATCGCAACTCGTATCAAACGGCGGATCATGCACAACGACAACAGTGGCATCATACTGTGATGTTTTAGCGTAACCTTCCTCCAGCCACTCACCCAGAGTCTCATCAGGAGTTTCAGAAGGAGTATTGAATGGCGTAGTGCTGGAAGTTCCCACACCCATAACAGCAACTTCAGGAGTGAGCTCTGCTACAGAACGGTGAATATTGCAGCCTTGCTCCTCTAAAAACTCTGTCACTTCAGAATGATCCATATTCCCAATCTGCGCGTAGACAACCGGATTAATAGCGGCCACAGCGTCAATAACACGACGAGCAGCAGAAACACCTTTCGCCAAGGTTAAATCACCACTGATAATTACGCCGCGAGCTTGCGCAAGTTCCGGAATATCTTTGAGCCGAGAAATCTCGTCATGAATATCACCAATACAAATCCAAAAATCGCTCATAGTTAACTCCGTAAGACACAATATTTAAATATATTATCGCTGGAAGCATAGTTGACTTAAAAAGGATGATTTGCAACCGTTGAACTCATTTTTATTACCACATTCATGGTAAGCCGTTGAGTATCTGCCTCACAAATGCTACGCACGGATGAAGAGGATTTCAATTTCTGTTCCTATTTTTTTATTTTTCTTCAGGAGCCCTCAGTGACAAAAGCTGAATTACGCAAAAAACTCTTGGATCAGCGCAAAAATCTTGATGAAATTTTCGTTCAAGAGGCGTCCCTTCATGCACAGCAACATCTTATGGCTGATGATGTGTGGAAGAACGCGGAACAAGTCATCATTTATTCTCCAATACGCAACGAGGTTCGCACTGATCTACTCCTGAATGATATCTGGAATTCCGGCAGAACATTACTCCTGCCCCGATGTGATGAAAAGCAAGGACAAATGTCGCTTGTTCAGTGCAGTGGGGAACACGAGCTGGAAAAAGGCAAATACGGAATTATGGAACCATGTAGCCATTGCACTGTCATTGATTACGATTCTAAAAACTTTACGCCGTCACTTGTCATTGTACCCGGTGTCGGATTTGATTTGAACGGAAACCGACTTGGATTCGGCGGTGGATACTATGACAGGATGTTAACAAGACCGGCTTTTAATCATGCAACCTTTGTTGGATTGGCTTATTCTTTTCAAATAGTCCCTGTTCTAGAATCTGACCCATGGGATCAGGCGATGGATGCATTATGCACTGAGGAGGCTTTGCAATGGCTTTAACCGGAATTGAATTTGCGTTTCCCGGCGTTCCCAACGTTCGTTGCTTCTTTCAGAACCGTCTTGGCGGTGAAAGCAATGGTGCCTTCATGTCCAGCAACATCTCACTTGATGTGGGGGATAACCCCAAGCACGTTGTATACAACCGTATACGCCTGCAAAAGGAACTAGGCATCCAATCCTGGTGTGAATTAAAGCAAGTACACGACGACACACTCATATTCGATCCACCTGAAACGCCTGCTGGAACTCCTGCCACACTGGAAGCGGACGGAAGCGCCACCGATAAGGCAAACAAAGCCCTTGTTATCAAAACTGCTGACTGCCAGCCTATTCTTCTTGCCCATAAAAGTGGCAAGTACATAGCCGGACTCCATGTAGGCTGGCGGGGCAACCGTATTGCGTTTCCAGTTTCCGGAGTAAGCAATTTCTGCGAAAAATACGGCATTGAACCAGCCAACGTGTTTGCTGTCCGCGGTCCAAGCCTTGGCCCTGCAGAAGCGCAATTTCTTAATTTTGATAAAGAATGGGGTGTTGAGTGGGTACAATGGTTCAACAAAGAAAAAAAGACCATGAACCTGTGGCAGCTCACCAGACACCAGCTGCATCTGGCAGGCATTCCTCAGGAGCAGATTTTCGGCCTTGACCTTTGCACTAAAACGCTTGAAGACGAATTTTATTCTTACCGTCGAGACAAGCTCACTGGCAGGCAGGCTGCCATAATATGGATTGAGCAAGGCTTGTAACAGGAACAAACAGTGCGCATTGTATTAATAGATAACAACGACAGCTTCACCCGAAACCTTGAACATCTTCTAGTCACGGCAACATCATGCGTTCCGGACATTATTTCGTATGGTGAAGACGGGGCAGCACTATCATCCTGCTCATTAGACGAATACGATCTAATTGTCATTTCTCCAGGTCCCGGGCATCCTGTCGAATACAGCGCGTACGACTCTGTTTTTAAAAGCGGAAAACCAGTACTGGGGATCTGCATGGGCATGCAGATTATCAACCACTACTTCGGCGGCACCACCGACCGCCTTTCCGACTGTATACACGGTAAAACAGATTTGCTGGAATTAGACGGGCAGCTGCGAACCATTGCCCGTTACCATTCTTTATATCTCTCTTCCATTGGCAAAGGATTACGAGTAACGTCCACGTTATCAGGAACATCTGTTCCTATGATTATTGAACATGAAAACCGTCCCATCATGGGGCTTCAGTTCCATCCTGAATCGTTTTTAACGGAACAGGGTGAGTGGTACATTCACCATGCAATGCGCTTTTTCGGTCTTTCTTGAAGCAGGCAAGGTGCAGCGTCAAAAACTTGCTGCACTGTTTAATGGATTCGCAACACTCTTCGACGCTGACATGTTATTGTCCGGCGTTACAGAAGAAGACGCACCGCTCCGCCGCTCAGCAAATATGTGCATAATCGGCATAGATCCTGTCAAAGAGCTTATTGTTCAGCCAGAAACAACAAGAGACGAAATCAAATCCTTTTGTTTCGACTCCGGCCATGAAACTCTCGGATACCTCGCCTACACATTCGGATTAAAAGAACGCGGCATAGCCTCTGATAAGCAAAATGACCTGCCACTGGGACATTTCCGTCAGTATTCTATCCTCATCACAGTAAATCTTACTACAGGCTTACTTGAATGTTCCGCCCTTGAAACTGCAGATCATCGCAAGGTGCAACGTCTTAAAGACTTGTGCACAACACCTCCTCACTGCGCGGATTTACTTCCTCAACGAGCCAAATTTCCAACGCCGACCCCGTCGATGAGCCAAGCAGAGTACATTGACGGCGTAAAAACCGTTCTTGAACACATTCGTAGCGGTGACACATACCAACTCTGTCTCTCTTCAGCATTTTCCATGACTGTTCCAGAGGACTTCAGCACATGCACCTGCAGCAACAAAAAGCAGTGCGATGCTGTCGGGCTCTTTATGCATTTATGGCAACATTATCCGGCAGCATACTATGCATGGTTCTCCTCCGAAAATGCAAAGATCATTTCCACATCACCAGAGTGTTTCCTGCGCGTTGAAGACGGATTAATCACGTCCGAGCCGATCAAAGGCACCCTTGCATTTGATGAATTTTCCGAAGAGTTGCTTGCCGAGTTGCATGAGTCTCCAAAAGAAAGCGCAGAACTTTCCATGATCGTAGACCTTATCCGTAACGATATTTCCGCGCACTGCGAATACGGGTCAGTCACTGTAGAACGCCACAAAGATATCTTTACTGTCGACAATATGTTGCAGATGTACTCTGTAGTACGCGGCACTCTCAAAAAAGACTCCACCTGTCTGGATCTTCTTTTCGACGCGTTTCCGGGTGGGTCCATCACCGGATGTCCGAAACTGCGCACCATGCAAATTATCGAAAAACTCGAGCCACACAGCCGTGATCTGTACTGTGGAAGCTTTCTCCACATAAAAAATACCACCACCATGAATTCAAGTATTGCAATTCGTACCGGATGGTTTACACATGATCATAGTGGCATACAAAAGTTCCGGTATTTTGCAGGGAGTGGGCTGGTGATTGATTCAGTGCCGGAGCTAGAATTCGAAGAAACGATTGCTAAAGCAGAAAAGTTTCGAAAGGTGCTATCGACATGACCTACTACAGAGCTGGAAAATTTCATGATGACGGAGTGGTGCAAAATATTGCTGCTCCGTCTTTTCGTTTTGGAGCTGGAATTTTTGAAACAATCCTCTTCAATGGAAAAAACCTGTGCTTCTTCAACCAACATCTGGACCGAATGGGAAGTTCGCTGGAAAAACTAGGCTTTATTGTTCCACCAATTGACTACGCTGAAATAGTTATGGACGTCCTTGAGCGTTGCGGGCTCAGCAAGCAAATGGCACGAGTTAACATTTTCGCGCTGATTGATGAAAACGATATGGTTGACCCTGTCATTACGGCCGCACCGTATACACCACAGCCAGACAAGCGTTACCGTGTGTGCACCGTTACCGACGGAGTTCAACACCCGCTGCTCGGTCACAAGACCATGAACTATATGTACAATTGGCTTCAGCGTCGCTCTGCCATCCAAAAGGGGTACGATGATGCCGTGCTCATTTCACGCGACAACCTTGTAACTGAAACTACAACGGCTGCGCTCCTTTTCGGAGATGGAGAACGATTCTGCGTGCCTGGTGGCAAGATGCGCCTTCCGTCCATTGCGCTCGAAATTGCCCGCTCTATTCTGCCTGTTTACGACTGCTCTGTACGCTCGTATTCTGTTGGAAACTTCCGCTACGCTTACATGCTCAACTCACTCATCGGGATGAGACCGGTAACGGCCATAAACGGCACTATGTTCATGCCGGATGACCACAACTGCAAAGCTGTAACGGAAAAAATCTGCGGCTGTTAGCAGAACTTTTCTTTTGCCTTCTGGCAGGCAGAAGCCCTTTTTTTGAATAGCAGGCTGTTCTTACTTCAAAGAACAGCCTTTTTCATTACGTAGATAGCCCTCACACTCCATTTCATTCCCTTACAATCAGACTTTCAAAGATCATGTTAAAAAAAGCAGAATTCATAATCCACTTTCTATCTATCAGTACTTACATACTTTTAGATCTTAAAACCCGCTATTTCTTATAAATAAAAGCGTTATACCATTTGCTGCCCTGCACATTTCACGTTACAGTCTAAACATTGCACACAACGTCTTCCGCTTGTGGCTCTGCCACTTGTTGTGGGCAGTAGACATTTTGGCAACATGTCACTTTGTCCGACGCTCCTGCCAGAAATGGCTGAGAGTCTCCTCAAGCAGGGATGCAGAAAATCTAGCTAGATTCTGCATCCTTGTTTCTTTGTCTCCCCTCTCTCATTCGCCGCATGCTTTCTCTAAATCTTCCATTTGCTGTATTGCCCCAACGGGCGTATATTGGAATTTGACTTCTTGACTTTATACGAAGTCCTATTACACATCTAAGCAAACTATTTTTGTCAGAAAATTGATGGAGAAACATATATATGAGTAACACAGAACACCGCTGCGGTTGGGTCGCCATGATGGGGCCTCCTAATGCGGGTAAATCCACTATGCTTAACGCATACTTAGGGCAGAAAGTAGCTATCGTTACCCCTAAGCCACAAACTACCCGAAATCAGGTCAGCGGTATCCTGTCCAGCCCAGATTCCCAGGTTATCTTCATGGATACTCCTGGTATTCACCAGCTTCGTGGTAAAATGAACAAAATTTTACTGCAGACTGCATGGCATACCCTGAGCGGCGCGGATGTGGTTCTGGTAGTTCTGGATGGTTCACTGTACGTTGACCGTCCCGGTGCGTTCGATAAAGACATCGAACCATTAAGAGAAGCTATTCTCAACGAAAAACGTCCTGTTATTGTTGCTGTTAACAAAGTGGACAAATTCCGCGATAAAGCAAAAATGCTCCCGCTTCTCGAAAAGCTCAGCACTCTTTGGCCTAACGCAGAAGTTTTCCCTGTTTCTGCAATGCGCCGAGACGGTCTTGATCCAATGCTCGAGTACATTAAGAAACACCTTCCTGTTTGCGAAAAGCATTACCCGGAAGATCAGCTTTCCACTGTGCCTGTACGCTTCATGGCGTCCGAGGTTGTTCGTGAAAAGCTCTTTATGGAACTGCGTCAGGAACTTCCATACAACTGCGCCGTTGAAATCGAAAAATGGGATGACACCGGTGAGCGTGTTTTTGTAAACGCAGTTATCTACGTATCCCGTAAGAGCCATAAATCTATGGTTATCGGCAAGCATGGCCAGAACCTCAAAAAGGTTGGCACTGAAGCCCGTAAAGAGCTTCAGGAAATGCTGCACCAGAAAGTTCACCTCGAACTGTGGGTGAAAGTACGCGAAGGTTGGACTGAGGACATGAGCTTTATGCGCCTACTGGGTCTCTCTTCTTCCTAGCTGCTTCATATCAGCGAACATAGGCGGCTTTTGCCGCCTTTTTTATTAGGGTGTCAAAACCCCGTACATACTTGTACCGGCATGGGGTAAGAACCGCCGGAAAAATGGATTGAGAACTATGAATGAATGTCATGTTGACAGCGCTGCAATTATTGCCCGTTATGATGCTGTCGTAGAAAAAGTAGCGGATGCTGCCCGCAAAGCAGGACGTAATCCTGAAGACGTAAAACTTATTGCCGTATCCAAACGCCATCCTGCCGAAGCGATAAGAATACTTAACAAACACGGACACTTAGATTTTGGCGAAAACTACGTACAAGAAGCGCTCGCTAAGCAGGAAGAACTGGCTGATCTTACCATAAACTGGCACTTTATCGGCCATTTGCAATCCAAAAAAGCCAAGGATGTTGCAGGAAAATTTGCTCTGATCCATTCCATCGACAGACTCAGCTTGGCACAGAAACTGCAAAAACGCATGGAGATGCTTCCCGTTTCCGGTTTGGACGGTGAAAGAAAAGTTCAGGATATTCTGCTTCAAGTTAACATTGGCGATGAAGCACAAAAGTCCGGCGTTGATAAAGACGGACTTTTTGAATTTGCTGAACAGGTAGCAGCACTTCCACAACTGCGTGTTCGCGGCTTAATGGGAATGCCACCAGCATCTTGTGTTGCAGAAGAAGCACGTCCTTTCTTCAGTGAATTGCGTGAACTGCGCGATGAGCTTGTAACCCGCATCGGCATCCCTATGGAACACCTCTCCATGGGAATGACTCAGGATTACGTGCAGGCAATTGAAGAAGGCGCAACATTTGTACGTATTGGGACAGAAATTTTCGGCCCGCGTCCTTACTAACACGCGAAAAAAGAGCATTCTATGGATTTGGCAACGGTTCTCGGGATAGTAATTTCCTTCGGTTTGGTTCTCTCTGCTATCATGATGGGTGGCAGTCTTCTCATCTTTATTTCCGTCCCGTCATTACTTATTGTTCTTGGCGGAACCATTGGTGCAACTCTTGTAAACTACCCGCTTAAACGCGTTATTTCCGTAATGAGTGTTTTCAAAAAAACACTTTTTGCTGAAGAGTTGTCAGCACAGGAAACTATTGATCAGTTCAAAGACTACGCTGACCGTGCACGTAGAGAAGGTATTCTTTCTCTCGAGCCGATCATCAACGGCATCGACGATCCTTACCTCAAAAAAGGGTTGCAACTGACAGTCGACGGTCTTGAGCCGCAGGCTATTCAAGAAATCCTCGAGTCTGAGATTGCCAATACAGAAGCCCGCCATAGCGATGGGCAAGATATTCTAAAATCATTCGGTGAATATGCACCGGCTCTGGGTATGATCGGTACAGTTATCGGTCTGGTTCAAATGCTGCAAACAATGAACGATCCAAGTTCAATTGGTCCAGCGATGGCGGTAGCTCTTATCACCACTTTCTACGGAGCATGCCTTGCTAACCTGGTGTTCATTCCTATGGCCGGTAAGCTTAAATCCCGTAGTAACTCTGAGATCCGTATTAAAGAAATGCAGCTCGAAGGTGTGCTTGCAATTTCCCGTGGTGAAAACCCGCGTATTATTCAAGAAAAACTCTCTTGTTATCAAGCTATCAGCGATCGCGCTGATGCTGCGTAGCAACTCCCATACTTCATGGTAACGGGAGTACATAATGGCTAAGCGCAAAAAGAAACAAGACGAAGGCGGTGGCGCTTCCTGGCTTATTACCTTCTCAGATATGATGACTCTCATGCTTACGTTCTTCGTATTGCTTGTAAGTATGGCGGTTACAGATGAAAGACGAAAGTTGGTTGTCCTGACCTCCGTAACCGGCGCATTTGGTGAAGGGCGTGGGAACTTTAACCCTGCCACTCAAAAAAATATTGATCGCGTTGTTGACCCGGGGCCTATGGATCTCGCCACAAACGACCTTTCTCCACTGAAAGATCTGTTGTGGGAGGATGACAAGGAAGACTTGAACTTTCAGGAAAACCAGTATGTCCAAATCTTTTCTATCAGTGAAGATGTGCTGTTCCAGCCGGGCACTACACAGTTAAGCGCTAAAGGTATCATACTGCTTAACCGTATCATGCCATGGATACTACGAATTAAGCACCCGCTACTGCTTGCCGGTCACACATCAAGCCTACGCGATGAGGCCGGTAAGGACTATGAAGTTTCCTTTACACGTGATTCAGAGCTTTCACCGACATGGAACCTCTCATTTATGCGCGTTATGAGCATCTACAGCTACCTTAAGGGGCGTGGAATTCCTACAGAACAGATGATGGTAGAAGCGTTTGGCAACTATCACCCACGTTGGAATGACAACACACCAAAGGGCAGAAAGAAGAACAGGCGCGTAGATATTGTGTTGGATAAACGCAATATGCAGTGGATCAAAAAACTGGAAGAGCTCACCAAGGAAGCGCCTAAGAAGAAAAATGAATTTGAATTTAAAGACTTCAAGTTCGATCTTAGCGTGAACGAAGGTGGAAGTAATCTTTCCAGTGCATCCGGTTCAACACAGGATGGAGTATAAGGCATGGCACGTAAAAAAAAGCAAGAAGAGCCAGAAGGAATCCCCGCGTGGCTGGTAACCTTCTCTGACCTTGTGACATTGTTGCTCACATTCTTTGTACTTATCCTCAGCATGTCTTCCATGGATAGGACTATGCTGGTTGAAATTAACCCGTTTGAACGCGGGTTAGGGGTTATCAATTACCACGGTTCAGGGCGCATACCACAACGTATCAAGCTTATTGTTGAACTGGTTTCCGACCCAAAAACTGCTTTCGAGCAGAGAGACAGAATTAAAGACTTGTTATTTCCGGAGGATGTTCTTCCACCGGATATTGATATGAGCACGCTGGATCGTAACTTACGCATCCTGCAAAAGCCGGAAGGTTTGGCAATCGCCCTCACAAATGATCTTGTGTTCGCACCGGGCAGTTACCAGCTTACTCCTTCCGCAAAAAAACTGCTCTCACAAGTAGTGCTGATGCTGCAATACACTTCAGCAGATACGAACATTTCCGGTCACGCAGATAATACAGGACGTAACAATGCTGCTAACTACCCGCTTTCCGGAAAAAGGGCGATGGCTGTACTTGAATTCTTTTTGACACAGGGTCTTAAGCCGGAACGTTTCTCCGTAAGCGGCTACGGTGCTGACAAGCCCCTCGAGTCCAATGCTACTGAGTACGGACGCGCACAAAATAGACGAGTAGAAATTCTGATTAAAACAACCCAGCGTCTTGGACGCTATGTATAAGAGATTGCTGCAAGAAACTGCAAAGGAGCTGTATCGTGATTGAAGAAGGAAAAGAACAGAATAAAAAAAGCGGAAAGATGAAATGGGTCATCATGCTTTTGATCCTTCTGCTTCTGGGAGGAGGCGGATACTTCGCCTATACAACTTACTTCCAGAAATCTACCGAAACGGCAGAGCCTCAGGATGTACAGCTTGAAGAAGTTGACCCGTCAGATTCTCAGGTTGTCACCCTGCCGAGTTTCCTTGTAAACCTCTCTGACCCACTCGGGCGACGCTACATCAAGCTCACCCTTGATGTAGAAGTTGCCAGCCCTGAAGCTGCACAGGTTCTGGAAAGTGCCAGCGCAAAAGTGCGTGACGCAGTTATCCTGCTTCTTTCCAGCAAGTCTTACTCAGACCTTGCCTCTCTTGAGAGCAAACTCCTGCTTAAAAATGAACTGGTGACACGTCTCAACCAGATCATTGGCAGCTCTAAAGTTGTTCGTGTGTATTTTACTGAACTGGTTATCCAGTAAGTTTAACAAGCTATTACTCCCTTTCAGAGAAGGAAGGTTATTATGTCTGAAGATGTGAACCAGGATTTACTGGCTGAACAATGGGCTGCAGCTCTTGAAGAGCAGGACGAAACCCCTATCGATGCCAATGCTTCTCAGAATATGAGCCAAAACGAAGCTCTTGCAGAAGAATGGGCAGCAGCGCTTGCTTCTGAAGAGCAGGAAATCATGCAGAAAGAAAAAGAGCAGAGCGCGCTTTCCAACAATGCTCATGAAGCTGAGTTCAAGGATTTGACAGAAGATGCAAAAGCAATCCGTCCAGAATCCGGCAAACACGAGCTCGACTTCATTCTTGATATTCCTCTCGATGTTTCCGCAGAGCTCGGTCGTACCCGTCTGCTTATCAACGAACTCCTCCAGCTTGGTCAGGGGTCCGTTGTTGAACTTAACAAGCTTGCAGGTGAACCACTTGAAATCTTTGTTAACGGCAAACTCGTAGCACGTGGCGAAGCTGTTGTTATCAACGAAAAATTCGGTGTGCGTCTGACTGATATCATCAGCCCAATCGAAAGGGTGAAGCAACTTGCATAACATTTTAGTGACAGCAGCCCATGCGGCTATTGACTCCTCCGGTGATATCGTCAACGGAACGTCACCCGCTGTCCCTGAGGTGGTTGGCTGGGGAAGCTATATTCAGTCCATCGGCATTCTGCTGCTGCTTTTAGGCGCACTGTACGGATTGCTCTGGTTTGTAAAGAAAGTCGGCATGAATAAAGGCTTTAGAGGCAAAAAAGGTGATCAAATCACACTTAACGTGGAAGAACGATTCCATCTTGGCCCTAAAAAGCAATTAGTCGTGGTACGCTTCTTGAATAAAAGGCTGTTACTGGGGGTTACGGACCACCAGATCAACCTTTTATCTGAAACGGAAGCGGAAGATGACACTAGCGACTCCTCTGACTCGAAAGAATTTAAAAAAATTATGGGACAGCTCCGCGACGCGGATTCTGACTCTTAGTGCTTTACTGCTGCTGGTTCCCGCTGCAGCGTTCGCTGCGCGGGACCTTGCAGTACCATCCCTCTCGCTGGCATTAGGTGCAGGCCAGTCAGAACCGGAAAACGTCTCCGTTCTGTTAGAAATCCTGTTCCTGCTCACAATCCTGTCACTGGCACCTGCCATTATGCTGACAGTTACCAGCTTTACCCGCATCATCATTGTCTTTTCCTTCGTACGACAGGCGCTAGGAACACAGCAGCTGCCACCTTCTCAAGTACTGGCAAGCCTCGCTATCTTTATGACATTCGTCATTATGCGCCCTGTAGGCGTGGCAATTAACGACAATGCACTGCAACCCTACCTGAGCGAAGAAATAGGCTTTACAGAGGCTCTGGACAAGGCTCAACAGCCTCTCAGAGAGTTTATGTTCAAGCATACACGCGAAAAAGACCTCTCTTTGTTCTATTCCATCAGCAAGATGGAACGACCTAAAACAAAGGAAGAAGTTCCAACCATAATGCTGGCAGCTGCCTACGTCATCAGTGAGCTCAAAACCGGCTTTACCATCGGCTTCCTCATCTACGTACCGTTTCTCATAATCGATATGGTAGTTTCCAGTATCCTGCTTGCTATGGGTATGATGATGCTTCCGCCAATGATGGTTTCCATGCCGTTCAAACTGCTTCTTTTCGTTCTGGTAGACGGCTGGAGCCTGCTCACCGGCTCTCTTGTAAACAGCTTCCTATTGTGAGGATATGAAACATGACTCCCGAATTTGTCATCGGCTATGCACGTAAAGCCATTGAACTTACGCTCATGATCTCACTGCCTATGCTCCTCGTAGGTCTCATTGTCGGTCTGATTGTTTCTATCATTCAGGCAGCAACACAGGTACAGGAACAGACTCTGACCTTCGTACCAAAAATTATCGCAATATTCGTCTCACTGCTCATCGCCTTCCCGTGGATTATGGAAAAAATGACTACGTTCACACGCGAAGTCTTTATCAATATCCCAACGTATATTCGCTAGATTGCTTTTTCGCCTTCGGTGACCCTGCGGGGCTTCTGCCTCCGGCGGCTCAAGAACCTCTCTTATGAATCTCCAGAAACCTTTAAGGGCGGAGATCTCCTGTTTCTTATGCCGCTGGTAGCCGCAAAAAGACTACCTTGCAAAACTCGTTATCAAAAAAACAACTGCTTAAAATAAAAAAGGTCTGTCCAAATAATTAAGGACAGACCTTTTACGTTTTCAAAGAAAGTTATAGCTAAGGTTTGTGAAACAAGCCTCTTAGACTGCCGAAGACAAAAAAAAGGGCGGAGCTGAAGCTCCACCCTTTTTAGTGATTCGTTGTTATCGAATATCGCCGAAGTACTCTTTGCAGTCATCGCGAAGCTTAAACTTCTGAATCTTACCTGATGCAGTCATCGGATACTCTTCAACAAAGGCGATGTAACGTGGAACTTTATGCCATGCAATTCTGCCACGGCAGTAGTCACGAACATCTTCCGGTGCAAGATCATAACCTTCTTTATTAATAATGAAGGCTGCAACTTCTTCACCGTATTTATGGCTTGGAATGCCAACAACCTGTACGTCGTGTACACCGTCCATGCCATAAAGGAACTCTTCTATCTCACGTGGGTAAATGTTTTCACCACCACGAATGATCATATCTTTAATACGGCCTGTAATGACGATATATCCGTCTTCATCCATGACACCGAGGTCGCCAGAATGCAGCCACTTATCTTCATCAATCGCTGCCGCTGTAGCTTCCGGCATTGCGTAGTAGCCTTTCATGACGTTGTAGCCACGACAGACAACTTCACCCTGCGTTCCGCGTGGACATTCTTCACCTGTTTCAGGATCAATAATACGCACTTCAATACCCGGCATTTTCTTACCAACAGTCTGGGTACGACGCTCGAAACTGTCATGCGGCAACGTCTGTGTCATTACAGGAGAACCTTCTGTAAGCCCGTAACAGATGGTTACTTCTTTCATGTTCATGTCTTCGATAACGCGCTTCATGAGCGGCTCCGGACAAATAGAACCAGCCATAATGCCTGTACGAAGTGAAGAATAATCGAACTTGGAGAACATCTTGTGCTCAAGGACTGCAAGGAACATTGTCGGCACGCCATACAGCGCGGTACAGCGCTCCTGATCCACAGAAGCCATGATGTGCACAGGTGAGAAGTTTTCCAGAATTACAAGCGCTGCACCATGGTTTACGGCAGCAAGAACGCCAAGCACGCAACCAAAGCAGTGGAACAGCGGAACAGGCAGGCAAAGCCTGTCTTTATCAGTAAAGTTCTGGTTCTCACCAATCCAGTAACCGTTAAGACCAATACCAACGTGTGTCAGCATAACTCCTTTAGGGAAACCTGTAGTACCGGAAGTGTACTGCATGTTCACCACATCGTATGGAGAAAGGGAGTCCTGCCGTTCCTGATATTCGTCGTCAGATACCATTGCTTTCATCGCCATGATTTCCGGAATGGAATACATACCACGATGCTTCTCAACACCAAGGAACATCACGCGTTTCAAAGACGGAAGCTTGTCCACACTGAGCTTACCGCGAGACTGGTGACGCAGCTCTGGAATCATATCGTAAATAGTCTGAACATAGTCATGATCGCGATAACCATCCATAATAAAAAGGTTTTCGCATTCAGACTGAGATAGCAGGTATTCTAGTTCGCTTTTACGGTAGTTGGTATTTACGGTTAGTAGGATGGCACCAATTTTTGCTGTCGCAAACTGTAGTGCAACCCAATAAGGAACGTTTGTTGCCCATACGGCAACTTTTTCGCCCCGCTGGACACCAAGAGCCATAAGCCCCTGCGCCAGATCATCAACCACCTTGCCAAATTCTTTGTAGGTCTGCCTGTAATCACGGTCTACGTATACAACAGCATCGTTATCCGGATACTTTGCAACGGCTTCATCAAGAATCTGACCAAGGGTTCTTTCGCGAAGTTCGAATGCTTGCATGGAATTTCCTAGTCAGGGTAATAGATTACTGCGTAAATTTCAGCGTCTTCACCATCTGCCGCACCTACATAATGCGGAACGATGGAGTTAAAATAAGCACTGTCGCCAGCTTCAAGGATATGTTCTTCTTTACCGTAACGAATAAGCAACTTGCCGGAAGTAACAACGATAAACTCTTCACCCTGATGTGAAGAAATTTTACGGTCTTCTTCTGGTTCCGGTGTAATATGGATGAAAAAAGGTTCCATATTACGATCAGTTTTGCCTTTACCCAAAGAATGGAACATGAAGCTTGGGCTCTTATCACCAGCTTTTTGCATAGTCAGATCAGCTTCACGGCTAGCCTTACGTACGATCAGCGGATCAACAGAAATTTCATCATCCATAAATGTGCCGAGGCGAACGCCAAGCGCACGTGCAATTTTCTGCAAAGGAGCAATGGAAGGGTACAAATCCTCTTCTTCCAAAGCAGTTACAAATAATTCAGTCAAATCAGCTTCTTCAGCAAGCTCTGCACGGCTCAAACCGCGCTCTTCCCTAAACTTGCGAATGCGATTTCCTAATTTTTCAGTCGCCATAGTTTCTCCATACTACAAAATTGTTCAAACAAGACCTAACTGGTAGCCGACGTTCCAAGAATATTCAAGTGTTCAGGGACCATGAATGCCATTTATATGCTGCTCGCCAATCATAACGTAGTACTATAGTAAATTATTGTAGCATGTTACTTTTAAAACCATTTTTGGCAAAATTGTAATTTCTATATTTGCTTAGCACCGTCTCTTTTCTCTCTACTGTATTTACGGTATAGTTTTGTATGACTCATCTTGTACGCCGCAAGCGCTATATCATTACTGGTCAGGTTCAGGGTGTTGGATTTCGTCCATTCGTGTACCGAATTGCTTTGGAAAACAAAGTAACTGGCACTGTAAGCAATACTTCTGATGGAGTATTTATTGAGGTGCAAGGGGATGAAGAAGCACTAGCTGGTTTCGCATTCGACTTGGTAGACAAACTGCCGCCACTGGCGGAAGTTACTTCTAAAACAGAGGATGAACTTCCCGCTGTTGACGACGAAACAGAATTTACAATTTTGGCGAGCGAAGGCAAAAAGGGCAACCGTGTCCTTATCAGTGCTGACGTTGCCACCTGTGATGATTGCTTGCGGGACATGGCCGATCCAGAAAACCGCAGGTATGAGTATCCATTTACGAACTGCACCAACTGCGGCCCGCGTTACACCATCACAAAATCTATTCCGTATGACAGAGCCAAGACATCCATGTCATGCTTCCCTCTGTGCCCTGATTGCAAATCAGAATATGAAGACCCATTAGACAGACGTTTTCATGCACAGCCTAATGCCTGTGATGTCTGCGGCCCCTACGTCTGGCTGACAAAACCTGATGGGACTGAACAATGCCGCGGCACTGAAGCCATTGTGCAGACTGCCGAAGCTTTGGCAAATGGTCACATCGCTGCCGTCAAAGGCTTAGGAGGCTTTCACCTTGCTTGTATGGCAACAGGAGACCAAGGTCAGCAAGCTATAGAAACGTTACGCACACGCAAAAACCGCTGGGGCAAGCCGCTTGCCGTCATGGCAAAGGATATTGAAACCGCTCGAGCCATTGCGGACCTTACAGAAGAAGAGGAAAAGCTGCTGGTTACTAAGGAGCGACCTATCGTTCTATGCAAACAGCGCAGCGATGCACCCATTGCAAAAGCGCTCAATCCCGGCACGCAGTACATCGGCGTAATGCTCCCATACACACCACTACACCACATTCTCTTCAAATATTTCGCTCAAAAGATAAGCGAGCTGCCCGTTCTTGTTATGACATCCGGCAATATGAGCAGTGAACCTATCGCACTTGGTAACCGCGAAGCGCTCAAGCGCCTGCATGTCCTTGCAGACGTATTCCTTCTCCATAACCGAGACATTCTTGTACGTGTTGATGATTCCGTTGTGCGCGTTCAAAAAGGCACCGGTAAACCGCAATTCTTCCGCCGTGCCAGAGGCTTTACGCCTCGCCCTGTCTTTATGGAAAACAAAGCACCATCTGTGCTTGGTGTAGGACCAGAGCTTAAAAATACACTCTGCTACACACGCGACAATGAAGCGTTCGTTTCCCAGCATATCGGCGACATGCAGAATTTAGAGGTGTATTCCTTCTATGAAGAAATTGCAGAATTTTTACCTCAGATTCTTGAAATAGAAGTCGAAGCAGTCGTGCACGACCTGCATCCAGACTATATGACAACCCGATTTGCGCGCGACTACGGCCAAGAACGCAACATTCCGGTTCTCGGTCTTCAACATCACGCAGCGCACATTTACAGTGTACTGGCTGAAAACAAATTTAGCGGAACCGCCCTGGGGCTGGCCTTAGATGGAACTGGATATGGTGAAGACGGTACTATCTGGGGTGGCGAGCTATTGTGTGTTAACAACCAATCATTAAAGCACAAAAGACTCGGAAGATTGGCACACATTCCACTTCCAGGTGGCGAGACCGCCATTCATGAACCGTGGCGCATTGCACAAGGCATCCTCTGGAACGCAGGAATTAACCAATCTGAAAAAGAATGGACATGGAATAAGCAATTCAGCCAACAATCCAAATTCTTACCGCAGCTGCTGGAACGTAATATCAACACCCCGATAACATCTTCCTGTGGGCGCCTGTTCGATGCTGTATCCGCCATGCTCGGAATCTGTCACACCGTCACCTACGAAGGTGAAGCCGCCATCCTTTTAGAGGATGCACAAGACCTTTCAATTACAGAAGGTTACAATTGCCCGCTCAACACATCAGGTGAATTGCTCGAATTAGACAGCATTAACCTATTCCAGCAATGCTACGAAGACTGGCAGCGTGGCGTAGCCATAGGTATCATCGCCCGTAAATTCCATCTTGGACTTATCCATGGTTGCGCACAGCTCGTGGCACATGCAGCAAAAGATACAGACATAAACACAATTGCTCTTTCCGGCGGTGTCATGCAAAGCTTCACTGTAGGAACCGAATTACCGAAGGCACTCGCAGAGCTAGGCTTCACGGTGATACAGCATACACAGCTACCACCTAACGATGGATGCATCTCACTCGGCCAAGCCGCCTACGGCAGACAATGGCTACTGAACCAAAGCTAGTTAGACTGTATAAATTCCCCTGACTGGTAATATTGTAAAAAATAAGGGCAGTTGTTTTAGCAAACAACTGCCCTTAAAAATCACATTATAACAAGCCATAAAGCCCTTCCCGAAACTCAACCTGAGTAACAGACTACTTATGGCTAGAGCGTCTTCCCACCAAAAAAATTTCGGGAAGAACAAAGCACCGAAGCACTTCTATCAATTGTGATAACTAGTTCTTACCACAACATTTTTTGTATTTTTTACCGGAACCGCAAGGACAAGGTTCGTTACGGCCTACTTTAGGAGTTTCACGACGGTAGGTGTCGTGATTCTGAACCATTCCTTCTACGTAGTACCAGTCGTTGCCTTCTTTACGGAAGAAGCTGTGCTCGTGCAACTGCTGTGGCACACCGCCGAGTTTGTAGTTTGCTACAAACTCAACTTCACCAATCTCATCATTTTCACCACCATCTTTAGTGTCGATGATCTCAAGGCCAGTCCAAGTAATCTTTTCGGACCATTCTTTAATTTCGTCTACAGAAAGGTCACCACGCATATCCGGATGCATGGAAGTGCCGAGGTATTCGTAGAAACCTGTCGCATGCGCTGCGTAACGGGAACGCATAAGAGCTTCTGCGGTAGGAGCAGGAGTCTTACCAGCGATAATAGGTTCACAACATGCAGAAAATTCAAGATCGGAACCGCAAGGACATTTTGCCATGACTTCTTCCTCTATATCTATTTAAAATTTATTTGTTTATTTCGAGAGATACAACTTTCAAAACACAATGCCACAACTATTAAGGAGCAGCCCACCAAAGAAAAACGCATGTGCGTCGCATCCAACTACATTTTTCTAGACAGTCACAGCATGTTGTTGAGTGCCTACAACATTCAAATAAGTCTGGCAAGAAGACGATACTTGCCTAAAATAACAGGCAATTTATAATAGCCTCTATAAGTATTTACTGTGATATTCCCCGCAAGCACTCACTTAATGATTCTTAATACAACTATTAGGGACAAAACTACGCGGCACACACAACCCCTTTAATCAATATGGGACGATTGCAACATGCCACAAGAGGCTCATCATCAAGAACGCCGGGCAATACCACGTTACTCTTACCCGTTTACAGCATCCATTGCAGAATTTGTCTTTCCTATGTCCTGCCAGCCGGCATTTAAGGCAGAATGCATAGATATTACCTCCAAAGGAGCAATGCTCGAAGTCGGGTCAATAATCCCCAAAGGAAGTGTTCAACAAGTCTGTATAGACCTTCCCGGATTTGAGAAGAAATTACAAAACAGCACCCTTTTCACTAACGAGTTACCATACCAAGTTCGCGTAATAACTCGTGTAATCTGGACAAATGTTAAAAATGATACATCTGTCATTGGTGTTGAGTTTTTAAATATGAATAAAAGTGCCGAACAGGCCCTTGCACGTTATCTTAAAGAAAAACGGACCTAGCTGATTACACTAATCAAAATGTTGTCTGTTCCAACTCTTCAAAAAGAACGACCACACAGCGTTGTGTGGTCGTTTCTTTTTGTCTAATTAAGATAATTATAATTGATGATGCAAAACAACATCAAAACTTACCGATTTTAAAAAAAATAACTCCATCAACAACCTCTCGCAACGCACAGCCCCCGTGCGCTCCCGACATTTTGCTATTTTATGTACACACAAACTTCTTTATTGTTCATTGACACAAACTGACTGTTTTCGCATATTTGTAATGATTCAGCTACTTTGTTTATGTTTACCTCGTCCCTGCTTGGCAGGAGAAACAAAGGACACAGTCATGGCAGAACCTCGTACACCTCGCCAGAAACAGGAAGTGCAGTCTCTTCTTTCAGAATCGTTTAAGCAAAAAATTCAGCATTTTCCTATTCAAGAAGAAGTGCAGAACGATATTCAAAGAATTATGCTTGCCCTTGGATATGCCATCGCGCTCACCCCAACAGGAAGCACTGCGTTTACACGCCAGACAGAACACAAAGCAATTGATGTTCGTGTCTGGGTTATGAATGAACAACAAAATGGATGTCCAAGCTCGTTGCTCGAATCCGTCTGGGTTGGTTATTATACTCACGGAGATCAACGTGAAATGGTAGAAGACTTTGAATACCCACGCCTTATGGACTATCTGCAGGAACACCATCCAGAGATATTCAGTTAATTAAAAGCTGCATTCAATAAGAACCGGTAAAAACACTTCAGGTTACAAAATTATGGCGTCAGGTTATCTAAGTTGACGCCATATTTTCCTGCGGCTATGCTAACAAATCGTACAAAATTTCAAGGAGCCGCATTTCAATGCTCGATCTCAAACTTTTGCAGAAAAATCCGCAAGTTGTAGCCGAAGCTTTGGCTAAGCGTAACTCTTCTATTGATGTTGAAGAGTTCACTAAAATCGATACCCGTCGCAGAGAGTTACTCGTAGAACTTGAGTCTCTTAAAAACGAACGCAACAAAGCATCCGGTGAAGTAGCGAAGATGAAACGCGCAGGCGAAGATGCATCTGAACTTATTTCCCGTCTCGGTTCACTGTCCGATAAAATCAAAGAGCTTGATGCTGAAACGGATACTATCAAAACCGCTATGAATGAATGGCTTATTGCTGTTCCTAATATACCGCACGAAAGTGCTCCTGTTGGTGCAGACGAAGATGAAAACGTAGAACTGCACAAATGGGGCGAAAAACCATCCATGTCCTTCACTCCTAAAGAACATTGGGAGATTGCAGAGACCATGGGCGGCCTCGATTTTGAACGCGCTGCTAAACTTACCGGTTCCCGCTTCACAGTACTGTGGGGTTGGGCTGCTCGCTTGGAACGCGCGCTCATCAACTTTTTCCTCGATATGCAGACCGTTGAACACGGCTACACTGAAGTGTTCCCTCCTGCTATCGTGAACAGCACTACCATGACCGGCACCGGTCAGCTGCCAAAATTTGAGGAAGATCTCTTCCGCCTGAACCATAAAGACTACTACCTCATCCCGACTGCTGAAGTGCCACTGACCAATATGCACTCCGGTGAAGTTCTGGAAGAAGAAGACTTGCCACGTGCTTTCACTGCACAGACTCAGTGCTTCCGCTCTGAGGCAGGCAGCTACGGTAAAGACACTAAAGGTCTTTTCCGCCAGCACCAGTTTACTAAAGTTGAAATGGTTCGTTACGCGCATCCTGACAAGTCCTATGAAGAACTTGAAGAAATGCGTCAGCATGCAGAAAACCTCCTCCAGCGCCTTGGCCTGCACTACCGTGTAGTAACCCTGTGCACTGGCGACATGGGCTTCTCTTCCGCAAAAACCTACGACATTGAAGTATGGTTGCCGGGACAGAATAAGTACCGTGAAGTTTCCTCTTGCTCCAACTGCGTAGATTTTCAGGCTCGCCGTGCAAACCTCAGATTCAAACGCAAGGGCGCTAAAAAGCCTGAATTTGTGCACACACTGAATGGTTCCGGCCTGCCAACCGGTCGTACTATGATTGCGATTATTGAGAACTACCAGCAAGAAGATGGTTCTATCGTAATCCCTGAAGCTCTGCGTCCTTACATGGGTGGTATTGAAAAAATCACTCCTGAAATGGCAACTAAATAAAAAAATCACTTTTTTTTAAAAAAGTGTTTGACAAGATGAGTGCACAGCTATAGAACTGCACTCCTCAAACGGGTCGTTAACTCAGTTGGTAGAGTATCTGCCTTTTAAGCAGAGAGTCACTGGTTCGAGCCCAGTACGACCCACCACTGGATATAAAGACCGGAACTTCGGTTCCGGTCTCTTATTGCCCAATCGTTTGAGCAAGGCTTTTCGCGAGTCAATTTTTTTATTAAAAAACATTTGACATGAGGAAGCGAAGCCTATAGAAAATCATTCCTCGAGAGGGTCGTTAACTCAGTTGGTAGAGTATCTGCCTTTTAAGCAGAGAGTCACTGGTTCGAGCCCAGTACGACCCACCACTGAACTCACAAGCCGTATTCGGAAAACGAATGCGGCTTTTTTGGGTGAAAACGATGCGGATTATAGTTCGCGAAAGAAAAAAATATTTTTTCAGAAAAGTGTTTGACAAGAACACACGGAATCTATAAATCACATCTCCGAACGGGTCGTTAACTCAGTTGGTAGAGTATCTGCCTTTTAAGCAGAGAGTCACTGGTTCGAGCCCAGTACGACCCACCACTGGACTCATAAGCCGTATTCGCGAAAGCGAATACGGCTTTTTTCATATCTATTGTCCTGAAGAAACAATCAGCTCCGAACCTTTCTATCAGTTTTGGGCAACCCAACGCATGTTCTCACCACGCCTTATCGTTGTTGCCTACCTATCCTACACCCCATAAAAACTGCACACACAGTCCCTCTACAGCATTAGCAACAGACTTTCCCACTCCACTTCCTAAAAACCACTAAAAACTCCATGCAGCCTAATGCTACAGGCTTAAAGAACAAAAAAAGGGCTGCCCTCCATGCGAAGGACAACCCTTTTTTATATTCAACGATAGGTAATGAAGCATAACCCGCTAAAGGCAACTATCGCAAAGAAAGTTGCCCCTCGCCGGAGCAAAAACTACAGCTTCAAGGAACCCCTAAATTCTTCAAGATCAGTAATGTTCATTTCTTCCATAAGCAGCTCAAGCTGATTCACAAGACGGAAGGAAAAATCTGGACGCAGGAAGTTTGCTGTACCAACCTGTACAGCATGTGCACCTACGAGAATGAATTCAAGAACATCTTCTGCTGATGCAATGCCGCCCATACCGATTACCGGAATAGATACAGCGTTGCAGACCTGATGCGTACAACGCAACGCTACAGGCTTGATTGCAGGCCCTGAAAGACCGCCGATTACGTTTGCAAGAAGCGGCTTACGGCTACGAATATCTACACCCATACCGGACAAAGTATTGATGCATGAGATAACGTCTGCACCGGCACCTTCTACGGCTTTAGCGATGCTAGTAATATCTGTAACATTCGGGCTGAGCTTAATGATAACCGGCTTGCTGCCAGCAGCATTTTTTACGGCCTCTGTTACACGTGCAGCTTGCTTTGGATCTTGTCCAAAGAGAATTCCGCCTTCCTGCACATTCGGGCAAGAAATATTCACTTCAATTGCTGCAATACCTTCTTCTGCGGCAAGTACTGCGGTAAGTTCACCGAACTCAGCAGGGTCACACGCGTAGATATTGGCAATAACCGGCAGCTCTTCGGTTGGAAGCTTTGGAAGCTTTTCGGTGATGAATGTCTCAACACCGGAGTTTTGCAGACCAACGGCATTAAGCATACCGCACTGAGTTTCTGCAATACGCGGCATAGGGTTACCTGCACGCGGCTCAAGGGAAAGCCCTTTGACAACAATGCCACCGAGTGTTTTTAGGTCGCCGTATGGAGCGAACTCTACACCGTATCCAAATGTACCGGATGCGGTAAGAATCGGGTTTTTGAACTGTAAACCAGCAGAGCCTGGAAGCGTTACATTCATTGTCATTTAGGCCTCCTTACTCTTCATCAAGAATAATTTGATCTGACCAGAATACAGGTCCGTGCTCACACGCCTGTGCGCGTCCAGCTGCAACACCTTTGGCAGTCATTTTTTCTGTGGTTTTAGTTACACAACCCAAACATGCACCAACGCCGCACGCCATACGATTTTCAAGAGAAAGCTGGCAGCGAGCATTGTGCTTCGCAGCAAACGCCTGCACCGCACGCAGGAACGGAGTAGGGCCACACGCAAGCACAAGACCATCGCTTTCAGCGTATTCTTTAATGCTTGTTTCAACCAGATCAAGAAAATGCGCTAAGTCTTCAGGGCCACGTTCAAGGTGGCTTGCTGCTGTAATGCGTTCATTGATGGATTCAAATGGATAGCAGTTCAAAGGCATTCTATGCCCGAACTCCATATGCAGGTTCCACGGTTGTGGATGCTTTTGTGCGTAGGCAACCAGCGGCGCAATGCCGATGCCGCCTGCAAGCAGCAGAGTTGGGGTCTTATCCTCTACGGCAAACGGAGTGCCGAGTGGTCCCCATAACACAACTTTGTCACCTGTTTTCAGCTGTGAAAGACGTTTGGTACCACGCCCTACAACCTGAAAGAAAATTACGAGATCGCGCTTGCTCACACGACAAATAGAAAAGGGACGCGCCCACATCATATCAAGCGCCCACCCTTCCGGGCGAAGCATCACAAACTGGCCTGGCTGCCAGTCTGCCCATTCCGGGCGCTCAATGCGCAGGGCGAAAAAAAGACTTTCGCCGGATACTGTTCCAAAAGGAACATTATCAAGGACTGTTAGTGTAGTGCATTGTTCCTGATGCATAATTCCTGTAACCTTATTGCAATTTCTTCAGGCATCGTTTCTCTGCCCAAAGTGTGTAAATCCTGATAGCAAAGTATTACCCGAACGTCGGGCTGTTTACGTGTACGTTCTTTCTTCTCTAGCCGCAATCAATACTTTAGGGCTGCCTAGTAGTAATCAATTCAACTTTTCCAAATAAAACGCCCTAACGGCATTAACGTATCATAGAAATCGTAATCACTAAAACTCATCTACACATTTATTAATCATACAAACGCAGTAGAAAAGAAATTGCCGATACAAACTGCCGCTTTGACACCGATTGAACAGGGTATTTGTATAAATAATGTTAAAAAGAGTTTCCTTCAGGCGCGTATTAGAGTTGCCAAGGGGTAATTCAATGGTTATGTGCTACATCGCAGACTACGAAGAAATTTTTTTCCGCCAGCAAATTTTTATCAACCAATTGCCCGGCAATTGGCTTACCAACATTGGTACGGCGGAATTATAAGAGATAATATATTATGCAAAACAAACCTGAAATTCTGGCTCCTGCCGGTGATAAAAACGCGTTTCTCGCTGCCTTGGCTGCGGGTGCTGACGCGGTATACCTCGGCTTAAAACACTTCTCCGCACGTATGGCGGCAGACAACTTCTCCTCTACCGAACTTTCTAAAATGGTAGAACTTGCCCATAAAGAAGACCGGAAGGTCTACGTGGCAATGAATACACTTGTTAAGCCGGGTGATCCTGATTCCGCTGCACGCCTAATTGGTAGACTCCAGCGCGATGTAGGTCCGGATGCTCTCATCATGCAGGACTTAGGCATGGTTGAAGTGGCAAAACAGGTTGGCTTTAAGGGTGAACTGCACCTTTCTACACTAGCAAACGTTACCCACCCTGCTGCATTCAAAGTTGCGCAGGAAATGGGTGTAAACCGCGTCATCCTTCCACGTGAGCTGGATATTGATGAAGTTCGCCAGTGCAGTGATGCATGCCCTGAAAACATGTCTCTTGAACTTTTTGTTCACGGTGCGCTTTGCTACTGCGTATCCGGCCGTTGTTACTGGTCCAGCTACATGGGCGGTAAATCCGGTCTGCGCGGTCGCTGTGTACAGCCTTGCCGCCGTGTATACCAGCAGAAAGCCCGCAAAGGTCGTTTCTTCTCTTGTCAGGATTTGTCTCTGGACGTTCTTGCAAAGACACTGCTTCCAATTGAAAACCTCAAGTCATGGAAGATTGAAGGTCGTAAAAAAGGCCCTCACTACGTGTACTATGTAACTACAGCGTACAAACTGCTTCGTGATCACCCTGATGATCCAAAAGCACGTAAGCAAGCAGAGCAGATTCTGGAACAGGCTCTTGGCCGTCCTTCCACCCACAGTACATTCCTGCCGCAGAAACGTCGTTCCCCTGTTGATCCAGGCGAACAGACAAGCTCCGGTCGCCTTGTGGGTAAAATTACTGTGGAGCCGCCTAAAAAAGCGAAAAAAGGTGAACGTACTTATCCTAAGTACTTCTTCAAACCTCGCTTCGAGCTGCTTAAGTCTGACTTCCTGCGTATCGGATACGAAGACGAGCCATGGCACTTTACCGACCGCGTTCCGCACCCAGTGCCGAAAGGCGGCACCTTTGTTCTGCGTGCGCCAGCGGGTAAGCGCCCAAAAAGCGGCACACCTGTATTTTTGATCGACCGCCGCGAACAAGAACTCATCAAGATTCTCCGCGAATGGGAAGGCAAGCTCTCCCGCTGCAAGGGGAAAAAGAGTCAGGCTATTGATGTGTCCCTCAGCTACCCTTCAATTGGAAAACGTCCACGCTCTGTAACCATCCTGATGCGTGATCATCTTCCACACGGGAAGCAAGGAAAAGCAGGTAAATTTACCGATACCGCAAACGGTGTATGGCTCGGCCAGCGTACCCTGAAAACAATCGGACGTACCCTCTTTGGTCGCATGTCCTGGTGGTTACCGCCTGTAATCTGGCCAAACGAAGAGAACAAATGGCGTTCCATGATCAAGCAGGCGCTTCGTCAGGGTGCTCGTCACTTTGTACTTGGTTCCCCGTGGCAGGCGGTGTTCTTTGAAGGAGAACGCAATATTGACCTGATCGCAGGACCATTCTGCAACCCATCCAACCCTGCTGCAATTGCTGCACTGAAAAAGATGGGCTTCAAAGGCGCTATTATTTCTCCTGAGCTTTCTCAGGAGGACATTATGGAACTGCCGAAACAGAGCTGTCTGCCGCTTGGTATTGTTCTTTACGGCTACTGGCCAATGGGTATCTCCCGATTCCCTCTGGAAGGCGTAAAGCCTAACGAGCCTTTCTATTCTCCTAAAGGTGAATGTTTCTGGCTTCGTCGCTATGGTCAAAACTCCTGGATCTACCCAGGATGGCCAATGGATATCGAAAAGAACAAGCAACAGCTTCTGCAGGCTGGCTACACTATGTTTGTAAAGCTCATGGAAAGACCACCTGCAGCAGTACCGGAAGCAAAACGAACATCTCCATTCAACTGGGATTTGAATTTGATGTAACAAGACTGCCTCCGGCGCAATTTTCTTTTGCCCCCGGCGGCCAGAGAACCTTTTTTGAAAAAAGGCTTCTCTGAACTCTCCAAAAACTTTTACACGCGAGCCAAGCACGTTGTTAGAACCTCGCGGCTTATGCTCCACTACCTTTCAGTTAAAAAAGTGCTGTCCTTCACATGAGGGACAGCACTTTTTTCATTGTAAAAAGAAGTCAGGCATCGATTTTAATCATCTATCCTATCTACGTACTTCGCAGTACTCATCATAAAAAAAGACTGTTCCTACATAGGAACAGCCTTTTTATTGATAGTCAGTCAGTAACCTAGAAGCTAATTCATTGCGGAAGGATCATCCTTACGCTCAGCTTCCATATCTTTTTTAATATCATCGGCAAGATCTGCTTCCAGACCGTTGCCAGTTTCGTTAATCACGTCACTTGAAGTAAGGCCCGGAACTTTACGACCAGTTGCATTGTACAAGGACGCTACAGAAATCATGTAGTCACCACGTGCTGTAATCAAAGATGCTTCCGCAGAAGAAAGGTCAGCCTGTGCATCAAGTACGTCGGTGTTTGTGCCAACCTGTGCCTGATAACGGGCAACTGCCATACGATACGCTTCTTCCGCTGCAGCAACAGTTTTCTCTGCTACTTTAATACGTTTTGCAGCGTTAATGATGTTCAAGTAACGAGATTTAACTTCGAACGCTGCTTCCTGCCAAGTGCTTGCTTCGGAAGCTTTGTTAGACATTACAGTCTGCTTTGCACTGGTTGTTGCAAAGTAGGTGGTACCCCATGAGAAGAGGCTCCATGAAGCAGTTGCACCAACCGTAGTCTCTGAAAGAGGGGTTGGGTTACCGTCATTATCAAAGCCGTTTACTTCAGGACTATCACCATTCTTAGTCCATTCAAGCTTACCCTGAATCTGTGGGTAAAACTCGCTTGCTGCAATAGTTACATTTTCCTGAGAGATTTCAGTTGCCTTACGGGCAATGAGGATATCTGGGCGGTAATGAGCGGCAGTATCGAGACTTACCTCAAGCGGCTGTTCAAACGGGAAGTAAGCAAGCTCACCTTTGTAATTAATATGTGCGTTAACCGGAAGGTTGAGCAATGTATTCAAGCGAGCTTCCTGAATAACAACCTCGTTTTGTGCAGAAATAAGAGTGTCTTCAGCCTCTGAAAGCTGAGCCTCTGCACGCAATACGTCAATGCGAGGTTTAAGGCCAACATCGTAAAATGCCTGTGCAACCTTAAGCTGGGAAGCAAGACGCTCTACGGAGTCTTTTGCGGACTCTACATTTTCGCGTGCTGACAAGAGGTTAATAAAATTCTGCTGAACAAGGAAAATCAAGTTTAATTCTGCCTGACTCAGTGCAAGATCCTGACTCTGTGCATTTAATGCTGCACTGTTGTATGTAGCAAGAATTCTAAAACCAGTAAAAATTGGCTGAGTAACATCCACAGCCCACTGGTATGTGCTATGGTTATTGAATACACTATTATCTGTATGGGATGCAGCATATGTTGTGCTTAAAGCTGGCCCAAATGCACCCCGTGCTGCTTTTCTGCTTTCTTCAGCACTGGTTGCGCCTCTACGGGCTGCTTCAATAGAAGGGTTGTCAGCGAGAGCTTTTTCAACCGCTTCTTTCAAAGTATACGTTCCTGAAAATTGAATATCAGACGTATCTTCAGATTTAATTGCTTCTGCAGCCTGCTTCATCTCTTCAGCCACAGCAGTACGTTCTTCAGGGGATGCTTCACGGTCAACTTTCACATCCTGTGTAACGTCTTCATTCGGGGTCATCTCTTCAGCATAAACAGGTACTGCCATAAGCATACTCAGTAAAACGAGTAACAGCAGCGATTGCCAACGTAGGCATCTCATGGTCGGGTCTCCTTGCGTTTGTCTCATCGACTCGCAGCTAGCACCAAAAAATACATATTCTCAAAAGAATACATACTTTTACATGCTGCTTCAAGGGTAAAGGGATAAAAACACTGATCTATACGTAATATAACGCCGTGTTTCAGGTATGCTTCCGTGTGTGAGGAGAAGCACTGAATGATCAGGATAATTCCTAAGTAGTTAGAGTGCATTCAAACAATGTTTGAAAGTGCTATTTTCTACTAAAAGCCACGTACTAACGCAAGGCACTTTCGGTTACAAGTGAAAACAGCGCTCCTTTTTACCTGATGTTGCAGGATATTTTGTAAATGAACTTACGTTCCCATCGTATAATTTAAAAAATATTAATTAGATATGGAAGAACTTTAAACCGTAACTTATTTAGGGTACAACGCTTCAGACTTAAAAATAAAAATATCCGTAACATCAACCGGAGAAATATATGGGCGATACCAACATCTTCATGCTCATCGGGCAAGCAACAATTGTTGTAAAGATTGTACTTGGTTTACTTGCTACCATGTCCATCATTAGTTGGACAATCATGTTCAACAAGTGGTTCACACTCAGTTCTGCAAAAAAACGTGCAACAAAAGGTATTGAAGCATTCCAGAATGCGAAGACACTACGCGATGCTGTTCAGGCAGTAGGCACTGACGCATCTTCTCCGCTCTACTTTGTTGCACAGCAGGGTGTAGACGAATACACCCGCCTTCGTGAATCCGTGCATTCTTCAACAATTATTGCAGACAACGTTCAACGCTCTTTGGAACAAGGCGTATCTATGCAGTCTGCTTCTCTTTCCTCAGCACTTCCTTTCCTTGCAACCTGCGCAAACTCTGCACCATTTATCGGCCTGTTCGGTACTGTATGGGGCATTATGCACTCATTCCAGACCATCGGTCAGATGAAGTCAGCTGCCCTTGCAGCAGTAGCACCGGGTATTTCTGAAGCTCTAGTTGCAACAGCAATCGGCCTTGCAGTCGCAATTCCTGCTGCCATTGGCTACAACATGTTCCTTGGAAAATTGCAGGACATAGAAGTACAGCTTAATTCATTTTCCGGTGTTTTCCTAAACCGCGTCCAGCGCGAACTGCACACCCAGCGACCTAAGCGAACCACCGGCGAGGCGTAGCCATATGGCAATATCTCTCGGAAATAAAAAAGGCTTTGTAGCCGAAATTAACGTGACGCCTTTTGTAGACGTTATGCTGGTTCTGCTCATCATCTTTATGGTGACAGCACCACTCATGACGCAAGGGCTGGACGTTGAATTACCGCAAACAGAAACAGTCTCAGCGCTACCATCAGATAAGGATCATCTGATACTTACAATTGATAAAAACGGTAAGATGATGCTTGATGAATATGCGGTAACAGAGCAAGACCTTCCCGGGCATCTGGAACGTCTTGTAAAAAAACAAAATAAACAACTTTTCCTACGTGCAGATAAGCACGTAGCATACGGAAGTGTTGTAAAAGCCATGGGCATCATAAAAGGTGCCGGCATCAATAATTTGGGAGTTCTCGCTGAAAACCCAGAAACTGCGACAGCAAAAAAATAGGTACTTGTAACATGCGCTTTTTGAGTATGTTGTTCTCCCTATGCCTTCATTTAGGGCTCATTGTCGCAATCCTCTATTGGCCTGCTTCTACACTTAAAGTTCGGCTTGATGTGCCGGTTTACAAGGTTAAACTTGTGCAACTGGCTCAAAAAGCACCTAAGCCACGCCCTAATCACTCGAATACGGTCGTCAAAGAGGCAAAGCTCCAAAAAGAAGCCCCGAAAAAAGAGGCCCCTGCAAAAGAAGCCCCGAAAAAAGAGGCTCCAAAGCAGGAAGCACCGAAGCAGAAGGCACCGGCAAAGGCCAAGCCCAAGCCAAAAGCAAAGCCTGTTAGCGTAAAAAAGAAGGAACAGCCTAAGAAAGCGGTAACTAAAAAGAAAAAACCGCCAAAAAAAGAAGCTGTAAAAAAAGCTAACACCAAGGAAAAACCACAAAAAAAGAAGGCGAAAAAGAAAACGCCACCTAAACCAACCCCAGAAGAACTTTTGCAAAAAGCTCTTGCTTCATCTAAAGCTGCTGTAAAAAAAGACAACCAAAAAAAGGCGCATGATCTTGAAAAGGAACTCGCGGCCTTACAAAAAGCAGTAGCAAAAGAAGATGCTAAAAAAGCTGAACAAGGTATTGAAGGTACACCGCAAGATGGTGTTGTAGGCAGCATTGAGGATTTATATGCATTAACAGTTATGGACGCCATTAGACCTAATTGGCGATACCCGAAACTTGCCACACGAACCACTCTTGTTGCACAGGTACGAATAATGATTTCTAACTCAGGGGAAATCTTAGACGCGAAGCTCTTAAACTCTTCAGGGCGTCCAGATTTCGACTCTTCCACACTGCGCGCAATTGCTGACACAGAGCAATTACCAACGCCGCCAAACCCTGATCTTAACGAAATCACCCTGAACTTTAACAGTCAGGAAGACTAACTGACATAACGTCTGGATGGAAATAATGAAGCGCCTTTCTATACTGACATTACTGGTCTGCATGGCTTTTGCTGCAGCAACATCCGCCAGCGCCCGCTCATTGGAAATTGATATCTATGGACCGGGTCAAAACAGCATAAACCTCATCCAGTCTAAACCAGTTATTCCCTCGCAAGCACAAACAAGCCCGCAAATTGTGCAAAGCGCAGAAACTCTCTCTAAACTTATCAACAACAACCTGTACTATCTGCCGTTTATTTCGCTGATCAAAGATCACACCATCCTTGGCGGCAATACCGTAGCCGGTGGTACCGGAAAAACTATTGATTTTAAAAAGTACCAGCTCGCAAACGTAGACCTGCTTGTTACTGAGGTTTGGCCTGCAGTGCCGGAAGGCGGACGCCCAAGAGTGGAGTTACGAGCATTTGAGGTATTTACAGGCAAGCTAGTTCTAGGTAAGGCGTACTCCGAACTTACACCGGAAAACCTTCCGAACGTAGCTGACAGATTTTGTTCTGCTTTGATGAAGAAGTTAACAGGACGTGGTGAGTTCTTCCTCTCCACACTTGCTTTCGTAAAAAAAGCTAGTCCTGAAAAGAAAGATATTTGGACAGTTCGACCTACAGGTCGCGAACTGAACAGACTGACTAATATGTCCGGGCTTGCCATGTCACCGACATGGTCACCTGACGGCCGATACATTTTATTCAGTCATATTGGCAAAAGATACCACTCTCTGGGAATCTGGGATCGCCTGACCCAGCGAGTGCAGAAAGTTAAATTCCCGGGCAACACCATCATAGGCCCTGCTTTCTTGCCAGATAACAAGGTAGCAGTCAGTCTTGCTGCCGGTGGCAATCCGGACATTTACCTTTTGAACCACCTCTTTAAACGCGAAAAAACTCTTGTACAGAACTGGGCAATCGATGTTTCTCCAAGCTTCGATGCTACAGGGACGAAGATGGTGTTTGTTTCCAGCAGACGCGGAAACCCGCACATCTTTCTCAAGGACCTGACAACAGGTAAAGAGACCCGTATTACTCGAACTGGCAAATACAATACCAGCCCGTCAATTTCACCTGATGGGGAACTGGTCGTATTCGCACGCAGGACACCGCAAGGTCACAGAATTTTTGCCCTTGACCTCGTCACCGGCAAAGAAAAGCAGATTACCTTCGGGCCAGGCAATGATGAAACGCCTGCCTTTGGTCCCGATGGCTTTTTTGTAGCCTTCTCATCTAACCGCAGCGGCGAATACAAAATATATCTTACTACCCGCCACGGGGGGACTCCAAGGATTGTAAGAACCGGCCGTGGAGAAGCAACTCTGCCAGCATGGGGCATGGTTCCGGCTGGGTCAGCTCGGTAACATTTCCATTCTAAGTGTTATCGCACTTGCCAACAGCCTGAAACCGTGTAAGAAATGGACGGAGTTTTTTTGAATTTTTCAAGAATATAGGATATTAGGGCGCATTGTCGTAATATAAAATATTCATGCTGTTCAAATCGGTTTTTAAATGCTTGCTATAAAAGCGATTCTATCGCCAGAGTCCTTTTTTGCAAACTTTAGGAGGATGCAATGATGAAACGATTCGGTTTGGCGCTGCTGCTCATCATGGTTATGGCCATGAGCTTCGGTTGTGCTAAGAAACAGGTAGCTGTTACCCCTGAAAATGCCTCTGGCTCCGCTGTTGTTGAAGCTCCAGTTGACAACGACACTGCTTCAATAGACGCAGCTTCTCAGGCACAGGAAGCACAGCTTGCAGAAGAAATGGCAGCAGCAGCTGTAGTTATGGCTGACGCACCAATTTACTTCGACTTTGATAAATTTGACATTAAGGCTGAGTACCGCACAGTGCTCAAGCACAATGCTATGATGCTTAAAAAGTACCATATGATGCGTGTTCTTATCGAAGGCCACACTGACTCCCGCGGTACTTCCGAATACAACCTCGCACTTGGTGAACGCCGCGCACGTGCTGTTCAGGATTACCTGATCGTTCTTGGCGTACCTGCAACTCAGCTCGAAATCGTTTCTTACGGTGAAGAGCGTCCAGCTGTTCAGGGTACTACTGAAGCAGTATGGGCTAAAAACCGTCGTGCCGAGTTCAAACTCATCAAGTAATATAGCTATTCTTTAGCATATGAACATAAGGCGTTTCCTTAGGGAAACGCCTTTTTTATTTATGATTAAACCTGCTCAGCTCCATTACGAGACTATAAGCAGCATTGTGCAAAGCCAATCTTGCTGCGCTGAAAAATGTTTTCTGCACAAAACACAAAAAAGCAGGCAATAGAATTTTTCCATCGCCTGCTTTTTTGCGCTTTTACAAATAGCTGTGATGCAGCGGTTACTATTGCTCCTTCGTGGTAGTATCCGTTGCTGTAGCGGCTTCAGCTGCTTTCATCTTTTCACGGGTTTCATCAATGTAGCTTTTAACTTTGTCAGACTTTTTCCACTCTGAATACATGGAAAGCCAGTTGCCAAAGTCAAGGAAGCTCTGATCCAGCTGAGACTCATGTCCTTCAACCCACATGCTGAAAAGATGCATTTCGAACTGGAAGGTATTGCTGTTGAAAACACGCTCTGCCATGCCTGCTTTCATGCTGTTACCATCTAACTCGTTTGAAACGTGTACAACGATTGCTTCACGGGAGGTTTCGGGAGTGATTTCTTTGTTGTTAAGCTCATCAGCAAGGGAATGAATATGCGGCCAGTTCTCACGGATACGCATGTCTGCCTTTTCAGGGATACGTATGAAGAGCTTGCCATCTTCCTCTTCGCTAATGAAGTAGAAGCGTAACCAGTTCTCAAAAATAAGAACTTCGCTGATAGATTTAACTGCCTTAGAAAATTCTGTAACCGCCATGTGGCACTCCTTTCTCTGTTTCTCCCACTGAATGGGTACCAATAACTATGGTCATTAGATGCCCGTACGTCAAGTGACTTTTTTCACAATCGACACTTACGCGTATAAGTGACACAATACATGGTGGTTTTTATCAATTTCCAACCATTGTGGGAGTACTTTGCTGCACACTGGCATTGCCTGTTTACATCGTGGATGGAAAGGGCAACCTGCAGGAGGAGCCAGCGGACTTGGCAAGTCTCCAGTTTGATTACTACCAACACTACGTCGTCCCGGAACTGGTACAGGGACGGCATCAAGCAACATTTGAGTGTATGGGTGCAATGCTTTGTCAAACAGATCCTGCGTGCTTGCAAGTTCTACCAATCGCCCAAGATACATTACGGCGATAACGTCACTTACATGTCCAATCACCGCTAAATCATGCGATATAAACATGTACGTCAGACCGAAGTCATGTTGCAAATCAGCTAGCAGATTCAACACCTGGGCCTGAACGGAAACGTCCAGCGCAGAAACAGCTTCATCACAAACAATAAAATCCGGATTCAGCACCAGTGCACGCGCAATGGCTATTCGCTGCCGCTGTCCGCCGGAAAACTCATGTGGATAGCGACCGTAGTGTTCGGCACGCATCCCAACACGTTCCAGCAACTCATTTACAGCTTTCTTGCGGTCTGCTGAGCTGCCGACACGGTGTACATCCAGTGCTTCCTGAATGCTTTTACCAATGCTTTTTCGGGGATTCAGAGACGACACTGGATCTTGAAAGATCATCTGAATACGACGCGGTAATGAATGGATAACCTCATGACTTCCATGCCAGATAGACTCTCCTTCCAGCAAAACATCACCGGAAGAAGGTGGAAGCAAATGGGCAACAATTTTTGCCAACGTAGATTTGCCACAGCCGCTCTCGCCCACCAGCCCCAGTGTTGTACCTTTTTCGATACATAAGCTGACGTCTTTTACGGCCATAAGCTCTCTTGGAGCAGCTGAAAACAAAGGCTGCTCTACAGAAAATCTACGGGTAACATTTTTGAGTTCTAAGAAAGTGGTAATACTCATTTCTCCAGTACGTTAGTGTCCAACGTTGCCATAATAGCAAAGTGTTTTTGAGTTAGCAAAAACCTATCGCTACGTTTTATGATTACAAAACTGCCTCACAACGCTTTATTGACAAGGATTTTGAAATGAGCCACTTTCCACATCCGAGGATTAAACATGGCTAAAAAACGTACTAGAAAACCACGTCCACCTTTACCAGCACCTAGCTGGTCCAGCATGCTGTATGCAAAAATCGAAAAGAAATACATCGGCATGTTTCGCTTTCTGCTCGAAGCACAAGACAACCTCGGCTACGCATCCGTAGTCGATAACTACGACTGCGTGCTCAAAATTACCTTCTCTCCGCATCAGGAACGAGAAATGCGTGCCTTCCTCAAAGGAATGCAGCAGACTATTCCATTCGAAGTTTTTGAACGCCCTATGGATTAAACGTTCACAATGCCTCCGGCGGCGCTTGCCAGCGAGGCCTTAAGAACCCTTTTATAAAAGGGCTTCTTAAGAATCTCCTAAAATTTTTAGCTGCGAGATAACCACGCATTTTATCTACCCTCGCGGCTTATGCTCGACTACCTTTCATTAAATACATAAAGGGTTGCCCTAGCTATATAGGACAACCCTTTTTTGTTATGAACGAAATAGTATTTCCTGCTTAGGAGCAATAGGGTAGCCTCATTGCGGCTTCCAACGTCATAAAAAAACGAAAGACTTTCGCCTTTAAAGGTTTCTGGAGATTCTTAAGAACCTCTTGCAAGAGGTTCTTAAGCCGTCGGAGGCAAATGTAACCCCACTAGCAACTAGCGACTAGCAACAGCGTTGTTGTTAGTAAACCTGACAAGCACCATACCGGAGAACTTATCACCACGGTATGTTTCAACACGGTAAATACGACCGCTTTTGTCGAGCGAAAAACGTGTTGTAAGATCTTCTTTGCGCACAAGCACGTCAGACTCTGCACCTTTATTCGGTGCAACGTACCCGATAATGTTAACGCGATACCCTTTAAGTGAGTTAACGCTGAAATGACTGTCCACGTCAATAATAGTGCCCATAGGCACTTCCTGTGAACGTCCGTCTACAACTACCTGCAAAGATGAGAGGCTATCGTCAAACTCAAAAAATTGAGGCAACAAATTCGTCAAGTTCCTATTTCCATAGTATATTTTATACCCATTGGGGGCATCAACCATGGTTAACAACGGCTTGGATGCTTCAAACTTGCTGGCTAGACTTTTGTTCATGGGAACGTAATTAAGATACTTGCGAACATTGTCGAGATCGAGCTGAAGCTTACCTCCATAAAGAGCAAGCGTTACCTGGCTGAACATGGCCTGCTTAATCGAACGTGGATTCATATCAAAATCACGGGAAAACTCGATACCCGCCTGTTTCAAAAATGACTCAAGCACGGATAGATGGTAGTAAGTACGTGTGGGTGTTCGGAACGACTTGCTAGCCTCGATACCAAAGGCAGGCTTACCATGCCTAACAGCAAAGTACGTAAGCGACTTCTCCATTTCATGGTCACCTTCACGCGTACGGGTGTTTTTTAAATGGAACTTATCGCTTTTCTTAAGCAAACCTGCATTTACCTTTTTTACAGCAGATTCAGCCATCACTTCCAAATTTCCGAACAACGGATGCTCAATATCTTTCTGATCAATAATGACGCACTGCCCCCAGAATCGAGGGTTATGAAGCTTATCTAAGTACTTTGGATTATAAAACCCGCTGCCATCATGCAGGTTAAGAACAAGATCAACCTGCTCATTACGAATAATCTCTTTTATCCGCTGTACTGAACGGTAATCTGGATCATTCTTATCCAGCGCCGCAAATTTACGATTCATATCACCATATGAACCACGAGAACTTTTAATAATGCTTAAAAAATTTAAGTTAGGAACAACCCATACATTACCTTTAGTGATTTCATAATGAGATACAAGCATTCCCGCAGCGCTAAAGCCACCCGGCTCATCACCTTGAATTCCACCAACAACAAGAATTGTCGGCCCATTGGGATCATTACCGAGCTTATGCAATGAAAAATCCAATGGATTTTGCGCAAAAGCTGAAATCGCGGTCAGAGTAATAAGGATGAAAGATAGTAACAGTCGCATTATGAGCTTACCTTAACATGCCAGGGTTCGTACCGTACTCCCAGCAGATTTCCTCTGGGGTAACGCAGTGTCAAATAACCAAGTTCGTTTAATTTGCTGAAGACGCGTGTCTCTGTGAAACGTGAGGTAAAGTTAAACTTACCGTATTTTCTCTGTCCCACATCAAAATCACTGATGCCATGAAAGGAATAGCCTGGAGGAGCCAGTGATCGCGAAGCCAAAGACAAGTTGCCACCGTTACTGCTCGCTTTCATCAGAAACAGGTGGAACTGCTTCACAACTCCGCGCACACCTGATGTCAGAATTACATCAGAAGAAAGGGCACTTTTAATCTCTTTCCATACCTCATATGGGTGTCCCTTAAAGAGATAGTGCCCGCTGTAGCGAATTTTAATGACATTCTTCCGATTAATTTTCTGTGTAAATGCAGTAATAGGCTTATCACCATAAAAACCTAATTTACTGGCATCATAGTAAAAAACCTTTTCAAGAAATACTTTTTCTTTCTCGGAAAACGCGCCAATACGTGAATATTGTTTCCCAAAAGTAAACGCCTCATCAATACTGATAAGGTTAAAATTTCCGTATCCTACAGTACGCATTACGCGAGTAAGCTTTGCAGTACACGCTTTAAGCAATGCCAAGTCGTCACCCATCAGCACAATGTCATCAGGATGTACAGAATCAAAATGACTCATCTTGGAAATGTAGTCTCTTACATGCAAATCAAACTGTCCGCGTTTTTCTTGAGGCTTTTTCTCAAGCAACGGTGCAGCAAGCACATCGCATGGTATTGTCATCAACGATGCAATACAAATATGTCGTAAAAAAGATCGCCTGTTCATTCATCACTCGAGAAAAACATACATACAGCTCAGCACTATGCTGCTCATTTCAAAGGGAAACTACGTTATTTTACCTAAAAACTAAACCCCGTTAATCATGGTTTTACAACGACACTTTGCACCGCCTTAGCCACTTCTAATAGTAATATGTTGTAAAAAGTACACATAAAAACATAAGCGATGCAGTAACACCAACAATCACAACAGTGTAGGGCTTCTTTTTTCTCATAATTTCATGAGCCGAAAAATAATGAACAAAACCATCCATACCAAGGGTTCACCTTGCCTTTGGCCTATTTTTTTTTTAGCGTGTCTAGTTGTAGTTCTTTTTGCGTATTCCCCGTTTTAAGTACGCATTCACAGGGCACACGAATCCCAAATTTTTGAAATTTGCAGGACCATAATGAGTACAGCAGCATTAACCACAGCCTACAGACCTCAACGCTTTGCCGACGTTGCCGGACAGGAAACAGTAAAATCTGTTCTTTCCCGTGCAGCTAAAGAAGACAAAGTAGCTCCGGCCTACCTTTTCAGCGGCACACGCGGTGTTGGTAAAACAACCATTGCCCGTATTTTCGCAAAAGCACTTAACTGCAAGAACGCTCCGACAAACGAGCCGTGCAATGAGTGCGAACATTGCAAAAAAATTACACAGGGCATGCATGTAGATGTGGTGGAAATTGACGGTGCTTCCAACCGTGGTATCGACGATGCACGTAGACTGCGTGAATCCATCGGCTATGCAGCAATGGAAGGGCGTTACAAAGTTTTCATTATCGACGAAGCACACATGCTCACCCGTGACGCATTCAACGCGCTGCTCAAGACTCTTGAGGAACCGCCAAAAGGCGTCACTTTTATCCTCGCCACCACAGAATCGCATAAGTTCCCGATCACCATCATTAGCCGTTGTCAGCACTACACATTCAAGATGCTCACAGAACAGGAACTTGTAGATCATCTGACCAAAATTCTTGAGCTTGAAAAACGCGAATACGATCCCGCAGCCGTGCGTCTTATCGCACGCCGCGCAGCAGGTTCAGTGCGTGACTCCATGTCCCTGCTTGGACAGGTTCTTGCTCTGGGGAATGATCGCCTTGAAGTGGCAGATGTCCGTTCTATTCTTGGCCTTGCAGGACAGGAACTGTTCTTCAGCGTTATGGAGGCCATGAAAAATCAGGACGTTGTCGCCCTTTCTCAGGTTATCCGCGACATCCTCGAACAAGGCGTTGATATCGGCTTCTTCCTTCGCGAACTTGGCAACACATGGCGCAACCTGTTCATGCTAAAACAGGCAGGCGAACAAGCGCTGCCCCTGCTAAATCTTCCAGAAGCTGAAGCCCAACAATGGCTTGCTCTGGCACCGCAGTTTGCCTTGTCTCATGTACATGCCTGCTGGCAGTTGACTCTAGAAGGTCAGCGTCGCGTCTTGAATAGCCTTGAGCCAGCAATGGCGCTTGAATTGCTGCTGCTGAACCTTGCATTCCTGCCCAAACTTATTTCTACAGAAACGCTTTCCCGTGGAACAGGTACTCCACAGCAAGCAGCAGGACAACGTCCAGCACCTCAACAGAGTGCCCCGACAACAGCACCACAGGCTCCTACGCAGATGACGCCGCAAGCCGCTCCACAAATGCGACAGCAGGTGGAACCGCAGCAGGCTCCTGTACAGCAAAGTGCGCCATCACAAGCACAGCCGCCACACAGGCAACAGGCACAACGTCAGCAACCTCCTCATCGGCAGGAGCCACCACATAGGCAACAGCAACAGCGTCCACAAATGCAAAATAGTATGCAGCCGTCTATGCCCCCTATGGATATTCCTCCTGCGGAATTGCCACCGGAACTTGGCGGAGCGAACCACAGTATGAGCTCACCGCCACCGGACCTCCCGCCATCCGGCGGAGGAGATGGATCAAGTAATAATCAGCCGTCCGATCTTACCCGATGGAGCGAATTCTTAGAGTCCTGTCAAAAGCAGGACGAGACGGGCGGCAAGAGTTTACAATACCTCGCTAAGGCTACCGGTAAACGTGTCGGTGACACCTTGCAGATTACTGCTGCAGGACGCACCCAGTACGATATGTTAAATGACAAAGACATCATCGCTCGACTTACACGTAAAGCCAATGAATGGTACGGTACAAAAACCGTAACATTAATAGAGCCAGCCACAGAGGCGCGCAGCTATCACGAATTAAAAGAAGAAATTGAATCGGACCCGGCAGCACTGCTTCTTAAAGAAGAGTTGGGGGCAGAGTTGCTTACGTTCAAACATAAAGACGACCCAAGCCGGAAATAATACCTTCCGGCAAGCATGTAGGGATGTCATTAAGGCTCCCCATCACCATACAACAATGCAGGATTCTATCCTGCTTATAAAAAAGATAACATTCTCAAGGAGACTACCATGCGTGGAATGAACGATATGCTTCGTCAGGCTCAGATGCTTCAGAAAAAAATGACCAAACTTCAGGACGAACTTGCAGAACGTGAAGTAACCGGCACTGCTGGCGGCGGCATGATCACCGTTGTATGTACCGGTAAGCAAGAAATCCGTTCTATTACTATCGACAAAAACGCTGTAGACCCTGAAGACGTAGAAATGCTGCAGGATCTCGTACTTGCTGCAACCAACGACGCACTTCGCAAGTCCAAAGAAATGGCTGAAAGCGAAATGGGCGCCCTTACCGGCGGCATGAACATCCCAGGCATGTTCTAAGTCAGGATTACCAGTGCAACAGCTTCCTGAACCGCTTAAAGTTCTAGTTGGACAGCTCTCCAAGCTGCCGGGGCTCGGTCCTAAGTCCGCACAACGGCTTGCAATGACGCTACTTAAGTGGCCGGAAAAGCAAACCCGCGATCTTGGACAGAATATCCATGATCTGCGAGACAAGCTGCACCTATGCGACAGATGTGGTGCTTTGTCAGATACCGACCCTTGTGCCATTTGCATCAACGAAAGCCGTGCAACAGATACCCTGTGTATCGTTCCGGAATGGGATGCTATGCTCGCACTTGAAGAAGGCGGCTTCTACAACGGGCAGTACTTTATCATCGGCGGCCTCATCGCACCGTTGGAAAATGTTACTCCCGAACAGCTGGAGCTGGATAAACTGAAACAGCGCCTTCTCGAAGGCAGCATTACCGAGATTATCTTCGCACTTGGCACTACCATTGAAGCGGAAAACACCGTCTCCTACATCAAGGAGCTCGTAAAACGGGAGTTCCCGCACATCAATGTCAGCCGACTGGCGCAAGGTATTCCTCTCGGTTCAGACGTAAAGTTTGTGGATAAAGCAACGCTACGGCAATCGCTGAATTACAGGCAGAAACTGTAAGGTGATATTGCCTCCGGCGGCTTAAGAACCCTTTTGAAAAAGGGCTTCTTAAGAATCTCCTAAAACTTTTAGCTGCGATATCAGCACGTTTTTTACGTAACTTCGCGGCTTATGCTCCACTACCTTTCGTTGAATAAAAAAGGGCTGTTCCTCATATGAGGGACAGCCCTTTTCGCTTCACAAATTATCACAGAAAGATAATCCCCTTGCGGCTACCAACACCATAAACAACGGGCGGTCTTCGCCCTTAAAGGTTTCTGGAGATTCTTAAGGACCTCTTGCAAAAGGGTCTTAAGCCGCCGGAGGCAAATAAGTCGCATGGTCATTACTTGCGACGAGTCACAAGGTTCAGCAACAAGCGCGCAATGAACCATGCACTGCCGAAAAGGATGGCAAGCGAAAGAAAATAAAGCGGCGTGTTAGCCGCAAGCTCAGAGTTGCGTAGCATGGTTATGCCGCTAAAAATAATGGCAGCACTGATTATGAGCTGAAAGAGATGATTCGAATCACGAATCACCTTACGTCGTTTGCTCATAAAAAAACTCATGATCCAAACGATCACGAAGAAAAGTACTGCTATTTTAAACATCGTCTTCCTTAGACTCCTCAGGCAGCTTTGCAATGCTCTGAATGCGTTCTAAGCTTTCAATCTGCTTATCCTTAGGAAGAATCTGGAAAGGCACAATAACGCCGTCAGCACCGCAGGCAAGACCGTTTTCGACGGACGTGCAGTAGCCATCAAATGTTGCAGCTCCATGGGTACCTGTTAAAAGCACAGGCGCGCTTGCTTCAGTAATAGCCTGTGCAAAGCTTTCCGGATGCCCAGAGTAAGGAACAGCTATAATGTCTGCACCGAGCTCACTGCCAAGCATTATTGAATCTGCGATAAGCGCGCGGTCATACTCTTGAACGATGCGGTCACCTTTAGCGTAAATTGAAAGGAGTACAGGCAAACCATAAGAATGAGCCTCCTCGCTAATACTACCGAAGTCCAGAAGCATCTTTTCTTCATATTCATTGCCTATAGCAAGTTGCAGAGCAACGGCATCGGCTCCGGAACGTAAGGCTTCAAGAACAGAGCAGACAACCGTGCGGTTCCAAGACGGCACTGCATGCTTGCTTGCTAAAGAAAGCTGTACAACAAGCGGAAGTGAAGAGGGAAATGTGAGCCCATAGGTTCGTGCAAATCCTCCGGAAACGAGAAGCGAGTTAAGAGGATGCTTGCTAATGGTATCAACGCAGGCGGACGCAGATACAGATGAAGTAAAACCACCGTCCATCCGAGACTGTTCAAAAGAAACAATAACAGGTTTTGAGTTGTTTTCTGTTGAAAGCAGACGTTCTCTTCTACGATACATACCGATCATACGCGCTCCTGAGGGCTACCGCCCGCGTGCATTACATTCCAAATATGGGCAATATTCCAATGTCCCGTCAGTAAGGGCTGTGCTGTCGCCCATGCCGCTGTACATAACAAGCGGAGATTCAACTACTACACCGCAATTACCGTTTTTTCGGGCTTCAAGCAATACCAGCGTACTGTTTTGATCTGCCTTGCTGTGAATGAATTTCATACGCTTAGGGGTTAATTTGTTCTGCGAACAAGCGTCCATAAGCTCTTCAAGACGTTCCGAAGGAAATATGCAGCAGAATGCTCCCTTATTCTTTACCAGAAAAGCCGCTGCCTGCACAAACGCTGCAAGCGCTCCCTCTGTTTCAAATAAGGCACACGTCCTCTCTTGTGTAGCTGCGTGACGTCCTTGATTCTGTCTACGATACGGTGGATTTGAAACAACTACGTCAGCGCTTTCAGCCGCGAGCCCGCATGCACGAATCGCCCCGACATCAGCCAACGCACCGTTAAATCGCTCTGTAACGCCCAAATGCTCCGCATTCTGCTTTGCAGCATCAAGCAACACTTGCTGTAACTCAACCCCTGTCACAACAAGCCGCTCGTTTTCAAGCAGCATAGTCAGGCCGATAACGCCACAGCCCGTACCAAGATCAACAGCAGACCGGTACTTTGCTGCGCCCGCAAATCTAGCCAGCAACAAGGCATCCATTGAAAAACGAAACGTCCCTTCCGGTTGAAAAAGACCACGCGGAAAGTATTCCCGTGCCTTCGCTATCTCTTGTTCATTACTCATCGCAGTCCTTTAGCACATCTTTAACGTCTAAAGAAAACCATTCATAACAGGTTTATTATTTTAAGAAAAAACAAACGAGACCGAATCTCATAGCTCAATCAACACCCTCTTCATCAGCATAAAAAAGGGGTGAAGATATCTCCCCACCCTTTTTATCAAACGTCATTAAGCCGTGATCGTATTTAGCAAGCTAGAGCTACAGGCAAAAAACAGTCTATTCACCACACTTCTCTTTGAGTGCTTTAGCAAGCTCAACACCCATTTCGTAGCATTTTTTGTATGAGTCGTGAGTTGGTACAAACTGGTTTTTCACGCCATCAACAGGCATTTCAAAGCCCATATCGACAAGACTTTCAGTAAGAGACTTTACGCACTCACCGGACCAACCAAAGGAACCGAAGGCGCCACCGATACGATTCTGAGGACGAAGGCCTTTCATGTAGGTAAGCATTTTAGCAACTTCTGGCAGGATACCGTTATTATGGGTCGGAGAACCGAACACAATAGCAGATGCTCGACCAAGCTCTGTCATAACTGCGCTATGGTGGTCAGATTTAAGAGACATGATGCGTACTGGTACACCTTCGCTCTCAAAGCCTTCAGCAACAGCGTAAGCCATTTTCTCAGTGGAATGCCACATGGTATCGTAGATGATGACAGCACGTTTTTTCCATGCCTGCTCTGCAAATTCACGGTATTTATCAAGGCACCACTGAATATCTTCTTTACCACGGAAAATAAGACCGTGGTCTGGTGCGAGCATGTCGATTTCAATACCCATTTCTGCAATTGCATCGAGAGTTTTGAGTACTAATGGAGAGAATGGAAGCACGATATTGTGGTAGTACTCAACCATGTCGTATTCAACAACAGCGCGATCTACTTCGTCTACAAAACGCTCAGTGCTGGAAATGTTCTGACCGAAGATATCGTTACAAATAAGAAGCTTATCCTGCGGGATATAAGACACCATGGAATCTGGCCAGTGCAGCATACGAGTTTCGATGAACTGAATATCACGAGAACCGATATTGATGGAATCACCTGTTTTTACAACTTCAATTGGCCAACCTTCAGTATTGTAGTGCGCTTGCATGGAACGCTTACCGAGTGGTGAACAGAAAATTTTTTCCGGCTTGCAAAGTTCTACAAGCTTAGGAAGACAACCGGAGTGGTCTGGCTCAAGATGGTTACAAACAATGTAGTCAACTTTCTCCAGCTCAGTCACATTGGATATACGACAAAGCATAGTTTCAAGAAAGTTGCTCTTAACAGTATCAAAAAGAACAGTTTTTTCATCTTTGATGAGATAAGTATTGTATGTGGTGCCCTGTGGAGAAAGAGAGTAACCGTGGAAGTCACGGCTTGTATAATCAACAGCACCTACCCAAAATACGTCTTTTTTAATTTCAACAGGATGCATCATGTTTTCCTTATTGCTTACCCTAGCTTAGCGCAAAAGGGTCTTAGGGAGAAATTTTTAGCTGTTCAGAGCAACCGACGATGCGGTTCACGCTTTCACGCGCATAGGTCCATACCTTGTTATAACTGCTTTCCCTCTGAGGAGCAGTTAACACGCGATTGTTATTCGCCACAGGCAACGTAACATACTGGAGCTATAGCCAAAAATCCGATAGCACGCCCTCCATTGCCTGTACAGAATAAGCGATATACATTCACGAAAAAGCCCCCCTCCAGCTGAGGGGGGCTTACTTACTTACTTAAGCTGGTTCGAATTCGCTCTTTGGAGCCCCGCAAACCGGACAAACCCAATCTTCAGGGATATCTTTGAACTTAGTACCCGGCTCAACGCCATTCTCCGGGTCACCTTCAGCAGGATCGTACTCATAACCACAAATTACGCATACGTATTTTTCCATCGTTCTTCTCCTGCTAATTACGCTTCTGCTTTCCAATGACCATGGAGGTTACAGTACTCACGAGCAGTAACTGTTTCTGCCTGAATACAGAACTCTGCCTCTGGAGCATCGCCAGGATTGAGGAACTTTGTGTAGCTTACGCCGTCTGCGACAAGTTCGATCCACTGAATCCAATGAGTGTCAATCATAGGGTGAGCAACTTCACCGACTTTCACAAGGTAGCCGTTCGCGGTTTTTTCGATAACTGGAACATGTTTTTCGCGTGCTGCGTCAACAGTACCTTCAACCTGCAAAACCATATCTTCACCACAGCAAACCAAAGCCGGGCCGCCACCTACAAGAATTTCAACCATATTTCCGCAGTGCTCACATTTGTAAACTTCGAGACGATTTGGCATCGGGGCCTCCTGATCGACATTGTATTATTAAAATTCAGAGTAAAAATCTTTCCAATAACCAGAAATTAGAATGCAGCGTCAATATACACTTAAAATAGTATCAGTTCAACGCGATTAGCAGGCATTTACTTGTTCCTGCCCTTCGTTGAAAAAAGATATACGCAGTTGAAAAGAAATAATCAAGCTATTAATAACTGTTCCTAATAAGAAAATTTACCTGTTTTATTAACACCCTGATATTACAAGACTCTAACATACAGATTTTTTTATCATAATCATAAAAAAAGACAGAGAGTTACTGACTCCCTGTCTTTTTTGCACAAAAAATATCATCAAAAGCAATGACCTATTATGTCGACTTGTGACGCAATGCTATTTATTTCTACGAAGCTGAAACTTACGAACAGCTTTATTGTGCTCTTTCAATGTCTTGCTAAACTTATGAGATCCGTCTCCTCGTGAGACAAAATACAGGTAATCGTGTTTTGCAGGTGTATTCGCAGCCTTAATTGCTTCAAGACCAGGAGAACAAATAGGCCCTGGGGGCAACCCTCTGTGCTGATAGGTATTATACATATTCTCTTTATTACGAATGTCGGAGCGACGAATGTTGCCGTCAAAATATTTACCCAGACCATATATGATAGTCGGGTCAGCCTGCATGCGCATCCCCTTCTCAAGACGGTTTGCATACACGCCTGCAACAACGTCACGCTCTTCAGGAATACCGGTTTCCTTTTCAACAAGCGATGCTAAGATAATAAGCTTCTTTATATGTTCAGGACCTGGCTTAGCTTCTCCCCACAACATAGCAGTCTTCTGCCAAAACATATGCACAAGCATGGACGCTACTTTTTCGGCTGAGGCTTTGTTCAACACTCTCGGCTTGTTCAACTTGTAGGTTTCAGGAAACAGGAACCCCTCTGCATCTGAAAAAGGAATATTATGCTTTCTCAGAAACTCTGGGTCATGAATAACACTGGAGAAATCTTCCGCTTTGGCAAACCCTTGTTGTTCTATTTTTTGAGCAACAAGCCACCAGGGAAGTCCTTCCTGAAAAGACAGAGTATAAAGAACACCTTTACCGGTTACGAGCTCCTGAAGCAGACGCTCTGGAGTCCAGCCAGTATTAAGAAGATACTCCCCGGCCTTCAGATTATGCTGCTGCTTGCGGATACGAACCAACAAACGGAATGCATAAGGGTAGGTAACAGCACCTTGGCGAGCCATGTCATCAATGACCTGACTAAAGGAAGCCCCTTCAGGAACCACCAAAGGAATTTCATGTAACTCCTTCTGCATCGGAGAACGAGTATACGTTTCAAACGCAAACCAGGCACCGCCAGCCGCAAGTACTACCAGTACCAGCAACGCGCTACATATTTTAGTAAATGTACCCATAAGAAACTGCTAATCGTAAGATTGTCTGTGTTCTTCATCCAAATGCAGGAATGATTCTAAGATACGCACTGCAGCCTGCTGATCAACCACTTTATCAATCTCGTGGCCTTTTAATCCGGCATCACGCAATTCAAGCTCTGCCTCAAACGAGCTAAGAGCCTCTTCGATGATAAAAATCGGCAGCTCGCAACGTCGACGCAGTCGCGCAAGGAAATTGCGAACCTGACGGGACATAAGCGTTTCTTCACCGTCGAGGGACTTAGGCATCCCCACAACAATTGCAACAGGTTCTTCCTTTTCGATAAACGCCAACAGCTCCGCGAAAAACTTATCGCGGGTTTTCATAACCAGTGTTGTCCGCGGAAATGCCATGTTGCCCCCAGTGTCACTGGCAGCAAGTCCCGTCCGCTTTGTTCCGTAGTCTATAGCAATATACTTCATGAAATATTCTTTTGTCCTTAGTACGCAAAGCTCCCCTTCTGAATATAAACAAGTTCAGAAGGGGAGCCAACGTCATTAAAGACTTTCTGTATCTACAATTCGCTTCGAATCCTTCTGAACAGACTCAACAGCAATGCGTTTTATGTATTTTTTCCAATCTGCACCGTAAAGTGCTTCAGCGATGTATTCAACCGTATGAAGAACAGACCGTTTTTCATGCAGGTTAAGGAATATACGCGAGATACCAACCTTACAGGACGGACACCCTACAACAACAGGAGTATCATCTGTCAGAGTTGGCAGCACATGCGTTAACGACGCTTCCTTTTTCGCACGCAGCTTGTTGTAAATGTCCGGACTGGTCAAAGCACCCATGCCCGATTCACCACAGCAACCTGGATTCACAGTAACATCTGCACCGCACAGCTCGCCCAATGCTTTTGCATAGACTCCTGCGGCTTTTTTCTTATGAACACCTGTCCACTCTGCGTGACAGGATGGATGGTACAGCACTGATTTTCCTGTGGCTGCGTCTTTCAACGCATCTTTGCCCATACGTTCGATAAGGAACTGTACTGCATCCTTATGCTCAAGCTTGAGATTCAACGCTTCAGCAAGATCATATGATTCAAGGCCTTCACGACAGGAACCACAGGCGGTAATGGTATGCGTAATCTTAAGTCCCGCGCGTACAGCATCCGCAAGAAACGCTTTCATTTCTTCAATGTTAGCAGCACGGTTCTTCTTGTACTCTTCGTCCTTACCGGCAGCCAGCAACGGGTATCCGCAGCACATATGACGCGGAGGCATAATGACAGCCACGCCAGATTTAAGCATCAACATCAACGCAGCAAGGCCGATATTCCTATAAAAGAGGGAACCACCACATCCTGGGAAGTAAAATACTGCTTCCAGCTCTTTCTTGTCCTGTACATTATCAGGAATAAAGATTGAGCCTTTGTCCAGACGAATAGCCTCATTAAGGCCACGGTACCCTACTTCAGGGCCAAGCCCTGAGAACAAAGGGTTGTTAATACCGGAGCGCAATGAACTTGGAATAAGACGCAGCATTTTATTCTGCACGCGCTGCCCCATAGAAGCCAATTTTGCAGCACGCGGAACACGGTTCGCAACGTCTGACACAAGGTAGTCGAGCACCTTGGATTTAATCGGATGTCCGCCTGCGCCTTCATCTTCCACAAAAGCACGAAGTTCCAATGCAACCTTGGAAGAATCAATCTTCACAGGACATACAGACATACATTTGCCGCAGCCTGTACAATGCTCCATGAGCTTACGTAACTGCGCCATAAGGTTGTCATCCGGCTTACCTTTGTTCACCTGAGAATAATATACTGCTTCCAGCAATGCACCGAGGCTCAGGTTTTTATTTCGCGGATGGTACAACAAGTCACCATGCGGGTAGAACATCGGACATACCTGCTTACATTTACCGCAACGGGTACATACCTGTACGTTAGCAAGCAGATTAATGAGACGTTCTTTTTCCGGCAGACCGGATGCCTGAATATCGCGGATTAAGCGGTTAAATGAGAATGTAAACGGCTTAACCGGAGTATCACGCTGAGTAAGTTTTGCAGGGTTCAGAATGGAAAGCGGGTCAACTCTACGTTTAAACAGGGTCAACTCTTCCATTTTCTCCGCTGCAAGGAATTTAATTTTTGTAATACCTATGCCGTGCTCGCCAGTAACCTCACCGTTCATCTCCTGCGCTTTCGCCATAACTTCCTCTGCCACTTCTTCTGCATGATGCAGCATGACAGGGTTGTTGGAGTCTACAGGAATGTTCACATGACAGTTACCGTCACCGGCATGCATGTGGTTTGCAACGATGATGCGGGTTGCGAGCATCTCATCAACAATCTTTTTAAGATTGCGACGCTGATTCGGGTAGCGTTCCTGGGCTTTTTCAAAATACGCCAGAGCATGCTCAAGCATTTCCTGATCAGAAAGCTCGGAAATCGGCACATCACCTTTTGCAACCTTGGATGCAAAAGTAAACGCACGGTTGAGCTCTTTATCTTCAAGCGGCATACCGCTCAAACGACCGCTCTCCCCAAGAGCGGTACGGAAAGCTCTACCCATGCAGCGCTGGTTCAAGTGTTCAATAAAGTCAGAGAACTCTGGAATCACATCAATCGGAATAACGATATCTTCGTTGATTTTAAAACCGGAAGTACGACGTGCAATAGCGGACAGTTTGTGTCTGTCTTCCCAGAAGAGCTCTGCTTCAGCTGCATCCTGTGCAACAAATACATCCACCCCTTCGTACGGAGTACAGATTTCCACGATATCCTGAACACTCTTATCCAGAGCAAGCACATCGTTAGAGTTCAACTCAACAATCAGAACTGAAATCGGGCGTTCGTTATATTTTGCAGATTTTGTGCAGTATTCAATTGCTTCAACATATTTAACGCCAAACTCTTCCAATGCAGAGATTTTTACAAGATCACCCTGCTTGCGAATGGTATCACGTAAGGCAACAATGTCCTTAATCACAAGCATTGCGTTGTGCATGGAGCGTCCAAAGAACTCCAGTACAAGCACACGGTCATATTTCTGTTTCGGGTAACAGATGAAGGTTGCCTCAGTGATGATTCCATCAGTGCCTTCTTTCTGCACACCCGGCAGACCGCCGAGGAACTTGTTTGTAACGTCCTTACCAAGACCTGCTTTGCGGATTTGATCACCGCGAAGAGAAATAACAGTACGAACACCGCCGGATACATCTTTTACCTCGAATACAGCGGTCTCATCTTCCATAATCTTATGGCGTGGATGATTAACGCGCTCAACATTGATGATTTCGCCTGTAGGCGTAACCATGGTGTAGCTAAGAATGTTGTCGAGAGTTGTTCCGTATTCAAAGGCAAAAGGACCGCCGGAGTTTTCCGACACGTTCCCGCCGATAGTGGAAGCAGTCTTGGATGCTGGGTCAACAGTAAAGAGCATTCCTCCTTTATCTGCGGCGTTGATGGCGTCAATGGTGATAACGCCAGCCTCAGTGGTAAGAGTCATATCTTTCTTGTTGACAGATTTGATAGCGCTCAACTTCTGCAAGCTCATCACAACAGTACGTTTGCGTGCCGGAATAGCACCACCGGTACAACCGGAAGCACCGCCACGCGGAATGAGCGCAAATTTCATTTCATTCGCAAGGCGCACAATAGCGCTTACTTGCTCAGTTGCAGAAGGCGCAACAACGAGCAGCGGAAGTTCCATACGCAAGTCAGTTGCGTCTGTGGAACACTCCACTAGCGATGCAGGACGCAGATCAATATTGTTTTTTGGAATGATCTGTCCAAGTCGACGTACCAGTTCACTCCGGAATGCCATATCTGCCTCATAGGCACTCCAGAACATGGTGATACCTTCACTCAATGTGTTGGCGTAATGATGTGCAAGAGCAGGTTCTGCTCTATCAAAACGCTTAGTTACACTTGTGCGAACAGTTTCTGCGTCGATAAACGGGTTGTAACGGACAAGGAAGAGTTCTTCAGCAAGCGCAATAGCTAACTCACGAACGGCTTCCGGCCAATCTTCAAATTCATCAAGATCAATCCGCAACACCCTATGGACAAGAAACTCGGAACCTATAGAAATATGTGGGCCTTTGTGCGGCATGATCAATTCTCCCAGTAAATAAGAACGAAGCCAATGAGTCTACTTTTAGTTCTTTAAGAATGCAAGAACAGCGTCATAGCACTCTTTACTGGTAGAAGATGCACACAAAATTATTCCACACAGACGTTTTCAGGCTCCTCATCAGAAGGTTTTACGCATTTGATTACGCGATTGCGGGTAGGAGAAACAAGGCGCTTAAACACAAACATCTCCACATCCTTACCGTCCAGTTCTTCAATAGGAATCTCTGCACGAGCCAATGCTTTATGACCACCCGCAGAGCCTACGTCATTAAACTGGCAGTAAGCAAACTTCCCTAAATCACGGTTCACACCATCACCACGGAAAATAATAACAGCCTTATCCTCATAGACGCCACACACAGCAACCCAACGCATTTCGTGTACACGCATGAAGAAGTCTGCAATCACAACAAGAGAATCTGGATTATCCACCATGCCTACAAACGCGTACCGACCGGAACCAACCTTATGCATTCCGGTAATGGCGCGGGAGAAATATTCCAACCAATCGTAATGCATTTCACTTCGGGCAATACGGGATAACAATTGGTGGTTTGCAAATTTACTCAAGTACTTGAATGCGCGAAGGTCGACTTCGTGAAAATTTCGCTCAAAGTCATTTGTATCAGTTTTAATGCCGTACATGAGTGCTGTTGCCAGCAACTTACCCGGACGAATTTTCATCTGATAAAGGTATTCTGTAAGGATGGTGCTGTTTGAGCCGTACCCGGGGAGAATTTCGTAAAAATCAGATTTTACAGGGTAATCATTATTAATCGGATGGTGATCAATAACAATCGAGTAATCCAGTTCGCTAAACAGCGGATGATGATGCGGCTGTGAGTCTACAATCGCAAACTTGTCGTACTGCGCTGTAACCTGCGGGGTTAATTTAACCATAGGAATACGCAACAAGCGAACCATCGCAAGGTTATCCGGACGTGTAATCTCATTAACACGAGCAATATCCACATCCGCGACCCTGTGACTCATGATACGTTTAAGCGCAAGAGCAGACCCCATAGCATCCGGATCTGCATTGATCGTAATAAGCCAGCGCTCATTACGGGAGAACATTTCCTGAAGCTGTTCGATCTGCGGTTTTACATTACGAAAATACGACATGTTACGCCTTTTTTACATAGAGCGGAATGCCCGCTATCATGAGACAGACTTCATCACTTACCGCTGCAACAGCCTGATTGAGTGCACCTAATCTGCGAATGAATTGACGAACCTGAGAACTCGCCGCAATTGGGCCTAGTCCCGCTTCGCAAGAAACAATAGTAACTTGAACATCATCAGGCACTAATGAAAGGCTGTGCAAAAGCGCATCTTGCGCCTGCTGCCACTGATCACAGCATGCAAAAACCCAAAAATCCAGACTGTCGATAAGAATTGACTGATACTCCAGTATGGACTTTTCTAACAATCGGGGCAATTCTATTCCTGTTTCTTTCACAGGAATTTCTGGTATTCTTGCCAGCCGATGATCCAGGATCTGCTGACCGAACGTAAAATCCTGCGCCTGCCCAGTCGCAAGCAAAAGAGAAGGACTATTTCCTTCATACAACCGCTGCAAGCCAAAGTCTGACTTGCCGGACTTGTCTCCCCCAAGAATAAGTCGGATCATTCTATTGCCCTTCCATCAAAAAACAACTCTTCAACAACCGGAATAGTTGTCTCAATATGCTTCCAATTAAACAGCTCGTACACAAGCGTGCATTCCTGCCCACAGGCTTGTAGTACCTTGCGTGCTACATCCCTTCCGGATTCATCGAGATGCTCCAAGCCTACATGTTTACTTCGCCCCTTAGCCGTTGTTACGTCCTCGGGAGCGTTTACATGAATCATACGAAGTCGATCAAAAAGATGACTATGACCAAGGAGCGCATCATGCCCGTATGCAATGATATGCCCTATGTCAATGCACACTCCCAGTCCCAAATCCCCGATGACAGGAGCAAGGTCAATCAGATCTGCGCCTTCAATATTCTCTATTAGTAAGTCATTACAGCTAAATCCATGACTATTCCATGCGCGAGCAAGCACTACTAGTAACTGTTGAGCCGCTTTCACAGAAAATGCATTTTCTCCCTTTGTCAGCGGTGGATGCAGCACAGCCTGCCGAACATCAAGAAACGCCACTTTATCCATTAACCGAAGTACCGTGTCAGCTACAACCTCAGCATTCGACCATGGTAAGTCTAAGGGCAAATGCATGTGATACGTCAAATCCAGCTCAGCCAAATTCTGCGGTAAGTCATCCTCGCTATAGGCAAGACAAGACTCAGACTCAAAAAACAATAATGAGACCTCGTCTACCTTATCCTCAAGGAACACGCAGTTTTCGTACACGCTGCCAGGCATAACCCACGAAGGCGCAGCCGTAGTCACAGGAATCTGCCTCCGAGAGTTTTGCAAGGTTGTTGCCTCTGGGGGGCAGGTACCGCCCTGTATCTGCAAAGTAACACCGTCACCTTGTCCCTGTTCAGGCGATTTTTTTTTATCCATAAAATTATATTTCCGGCTTACGTGTCGTTATGGTCTCTGAAAATGAGAATGTGACGTGTTCGACGACACTACGAGACATTTTCCCTAGCAAATAAATGTAGCATACTATGCCCAGTTCAAACGTAAGTTATACCATTGATACGAGCACTACAACAAACTTAGGACTCATATTCACAACTAGAGGTAACAAACCTTATAAATTGATTTTTATACAGACTTATTGCTTACACTGAAGGCAGAAAAAAACGCCATGCAATCTATGCTCGTAAAGCGCCCCATCGGTTACGAGCATCCTCTACCCAGAACATCAAGCCGGTCAAAGGAGGCTCCCTCTTGCGAGGTGGAGGTGCAAAGCCCTTCCCCATCGAAGACAAAACTCTCCCCAACACACCGCATGATTTAAATCAAACTAAGCTGCGTCTCTGTATGCTTCTTTTTAGCCTTAAGCGCGGAATGCATAAGCCCTTCGGCGGGCAAGTCTACCAAGAATCGTGACGGCGCAAGGTGCACGGTATGACCGTAAATCATACGTTTTGAAGAATGACTAAGGAACAAAAGCTGCTCAGCACGAGTAATGGCAACATAGAGCAGACGTCGTTCTTCATCAATATCGTAATGATCAGATATGCTGGAGGCAGTTCCTGTCAGGGTGTTCATGCCTGAATATGGCATAATACCATCTTCAAGCGCTGGCAGAAACACAGCTTTGAATTCAAGTCCCTTGGATGCATGCATGGACATAATCTGCACTTTTTCACTTTTCTGGCGCACTTGGTCGAGCTCGGTTTGCAAGTTTATCCAGTTAAGCAATCCAGCCCAACCGTTATGTTCCTTGTAGTGCTTCAAAAGCTGCTTAAAAGCTGATGACTTCCAGAATAAGCGATCAAACGGAGGTATATCCTCCAGATACACGGCAATACCTTCAGGTCCTTTAGCCAGTACAACATCAGGACATGGTATCTGCTCTTCACCTTCTTTACTGGAAATGCCTACAAATCGTCCTGCAGCAGCAAGAATAAGCTCCACACGCGGGTCTACCCAAAAGGCTTCCTGCTCCGGGACAGCGCATGGGATACCGAGCCTGTTAAGCGTCTGGCTGATAACCGGAATTAGTGCTTTGAACCGCACAAGAACAGCAATGTCACCGGGTGAAAGCTCGCCACCGAGAAGCCGCTCTTGCCTGCCGTCCTGCAATGAATGACTGGTTTGTCCGAGCAAGCCTCGAACCTGTTCACCAATCCATGAAGCTTCTGCTTCAGAGGTCGGTGCTTCAAACATTCGGACTTCAGCTTCTAAAGACCTTTTGGCCTCAATAGCCTTTGCCTCACGGACTGGCTGCATAAGTGCACTTGCGTAGTCTACAATATGCTGTGAAGAACGATAATTTTCAAACAGCTGAATAGTATTCAGAGATGAAAGTTCTTTTTCTAAATACGACTTCACACCGCCATGAGCGCCCCTAAATCCATAAATAGACTGATCAGGATCACCGATACCAAAAAAGCCCTGGCCGTTTTGTTTATCCTGAGAAACAAGCTCACGGACTACTGCCAACTGAAGCGGAGACAAATCCTGAATTTCATCGACAAGTACATGTATCCACGGATGTACAAAAACATTGTTACGTAAGGACTCCAGCCAAAACTCAAGAAGATCTGTGTAGTCAGCAAGATTCCATGAATTTTTAAGACTAGAGTAATTACTGAATGCATCCTGCATCTCAACAGAACACGGCTCCATTCGTTCGCGACACAGGGATATTGCTTCCCATGCTTTTTTACACTGCTGCTTACTTATTTCAGCATTGGCTTCAGCAAAGACACGCTTTGAGCTTTCCTCAGAAAGCAACGTCGGTGCATCTGAATTAGAATTCTGCCAATATTCAAACGCAAGACCATGCAGAGTATCTGCGCGAGGAATAGATAATTTATTCTGAATAGAGTCTGCGAGGCGCGTTGTCAGTTCTTGCGCAGCTCTACGGGTAAAAGTGAGTGCAAGGATTTGCCGCGCCTTAACCCCTGAACCGAGCAAATATTCAATACGTCCGATGAGGGTACGTGTTTTACCTGTCCCCGGCCCTGCCATAACAAGCACCGGATCTGGTGCAAACTTGATGGCCTTCTGTTGTGCATCGTTATAAGTAATGCTCTCAGGCTCATCCTTACGTTGCTGTACTGCTGTCTCAAACCTAGGCGTGATTGAAGCTTCTTCTTCAGATGTAAGTCCGCTCACCTTTTCAGGCACATCAATAAGCATTTTTCCGTGCTTAAATTCATTACGCTCTTTTTGAGAGAACACACGGACCACACCATATTCGCCATCAAAGCCCGGTTGGCGAAGCACTTCACCTTTACGCATTCTGCTTACGGCTTCCGCAAGAACAGGATGTATCTTCTTAATATCCTCTTCAGGAACATCACGAAGAATTGCCATTTCTGAACCGAGCTTGCGGATTGTTTCAGAGTAAAGATCCATAACCTTTTTCGCCTTAGGCCCTACGCCAAGCACCTCACTCATCAGTTCAGGAAGTGGAATCAGCGAACTAAAATCACCAGCTTTGGACGGCTGTTTCGGAATATCTCTGTCCGCAAGCGAAAGAATTCTATGCAGAACCCCTACGGTCAACGGTTTGCCACACACAGGACAAACACCATCACGCGTCAACGTTTCGCGCGGCTCCATAACAACGTTACATTTACGGTGACCATCTAAGTGATACTTACCTTCTTCTGGAAAGAACTCCATGGTACCGAGGAACTTGTGGCCAAGCCCTTCGCCACGCAAACTGCGGTACATCCCTTCATATGAGATATCACCAGCAAACAGATTGCATTCCCGACCGAGCTTATCACCGGAGTGTGCATCCGAGTTGGAAACCAGAGCAAAGCGATCAAGCGCGCTCCACAACCAGTTCATCTCTGGGTCGGAAGAAAGACCTGTTTCAAGTGCAAAAATTTCTGAGGCATAATCGCCATAACATTCTTCTATTGTGTCAAAGCCAGATTTTGAGCCGAAAAGAGAGAACCACGGCGTCCAGATGTGGGCAGGAATAAGGAAGGCTAATGGATGAGTTTCAAGTACGAGATCAAGAATATCACGCGAATCCATCCCGAGGATAGGGCGACCGTCTGACGTAATGTTGCCTATCTCGCCAAGGCGGTTACTGAATCTGCGAGCTGCTTCAAACGTAGGCATGTACACTAAGTTGTGCACCTTGCGCACCTTGCCGCCCCGTTTGTAGATTGAACTGATTTCCCCCTGCAACATAAACAGAGACCGACCATGCATTGAATAATCGCCAAACCGCGGTATCTCTTTACCGAGATCTGTTGCATCCTTCAGCCGAAACAATCCGCTTTGGCTATCTTCCACAAGCTGATCTTCCAACTCATCCAGCCATTCTGGATGCGTAAGGTCGCCCGTACCAATGACGTCAAGTCCCTTAACCTCAGCCCAGGCGGCCAGGTGACGCGGTGTCAATTTTTTACTGGTTGCACGGGAAAAACGGGAATGAATATGCAAATCGGCGCGAAACTGTTTCATGGAGCAACTATCCTAGCTAGAGACGTTGCCTGCCAAACGCAGACAGTAAAAATGAATCCTTCCTTTCCATACCTGTACCAGAGGAATACTCCCTAGACAATTACGTAACCTATTCACTTTTCTATGACTCTACCGACACATTTTAATCGTGGCTTTTGTCTGCAAGGACAGCCCGTTTTTTCACCCCTTCGCGGCTTCCACTCCATTACCTTTCGAATAATAAAAAAGGGCTGCCCTTCATATGAAGGACAGCCCTCTAGCTATTTCATGTCATTGGAATAATGCCGCGTGAGAAATATATCTACGGGTGTTCTTCGCATAATAAAAGTTTCTGGAGATTCTTAAGCCGCCGGAGACAAAAAAAGACCACCAACTACAATTTGCCTAAAAAATCTTTAAGACGTGGATTCTTAGGGTTAGAGAAGAACTCATCTGGAGCTGCTTCTTCCTGAATCACACCATCAGCAATAAAGATTACGCGGTCAGCAACTTCGCGTGCGAAGCCCATTTCGTGGGTTACTACCACCATGGTCATGCCTTCGTCGGCAAGATTTTTCATTACGTCGAGAACCTCACCTACGAGCTCCGGATCGAGTGCAGAGGTAGGTTCGTCGAAAAGGATTACTTTCGGGTTCATTGCCAGAGAACGTGCGATTGCCACACGCTGTTTCTGACCACCAGAAAGCTGATCCGGATATGCTGCTGCCTTATCCGGAAGACCTACTTTCTCAAGCAGGCTGAGTGCAATTTTATCTGCTTCTGCTTTATCCATTTTACGAACTTTTATCAGTCCGATTGTAATGTTCTGCAGAACAGACAGGTGCGGAAACAGGTTAAACTGCTGGAACACCATACCTGCTTCGGAACGCACGTAGTTGATGTCGGTCTCTTTTGCGTAAAGATCATAACCGTCTACAACGATAGAACCTGAGGAAATTTCTTCGAGACGGTTAATGCAGCGCAGAACAGTAGATTTACCAGAACCGGATGGGCCGAGGATTACAACTACTTCACCCTGCTTAACGCTAAGATCTACGCCTTTAATAACTTCTATGTCACCGTAACTTTTGTGCAGGTTACGGATTTCAATCATATTAGATGTATCGCTCATCGAGTGCTCCTAGCGGCGGCTGCGTGCCATCAGTTTTTTCTCATACCAACGTAAACCTTTCGCAATAGAAAGGGTCATACAGAGGTAAACGATCGCTACAGTCAGGTATACTTCAAAGGAACGGAAGTTAACCGCAACAATCTCCTGACCGGAACGGGTAAGCTCTGCTACGCCGATAACGGTAAGAAGTGAGGTATCTTTAAGCGAAATAATAAACTGGTTGCCCAGTGGTGGAATCATTCGACGGAATGCCTGAGGCCAGATAATGGAAACCATTGTCTGATGACGGGTAAGACCAATAGAGCGGCCAGCCTCAAACTGTCCCTGATCGATAGACTGCACTGCGCCACGTACGATTTCCGCAATGTATGCACCGGAGTTAACAGCGATAGTGATAATACCAGCTGTAATAGGATTAATACGGACACCGGTAACAAGCGGTACACCAAAGTACAGGAACAAGGCCTGAACAATCATCGGAGTACCACGAATAATTTCTATATAAATGCTCGCAAGAGAGCGATTAATTCTATGCAGAGAAAGTCGGCCAAGGCCTGCGACAGTGCCTATCATAAAGCCAAACGCAAGGCCAAGGAGAGTGATATAAATTGTCAGCTCAAGCCCTTCTACAAGAAGAGGAAGAGTGTCAATCATCACTTCTGGTTTAAACTGGAATGCCATAAAGTGTATCTGCCTTTGGGGTACTTTTGCTAAAAATATTTAGCGGATAAAATATACATAGGGATGGCACAACGCCATCCCTATGCTTTAAATACTATGAAAGAAAGGATTACTACTACTTAGCAGGCGCGTAACCAAACCACTTAATAAAGAGTTCTTCATAGGTGCCGTCAGCTTTCATTTCTTTGAGCGCTTTGTTTACGCCTGGAACAAGCTTGGAACCTTTAGGGAATGCGATACCGTAGGACTGACCCTGATAGATAGGACCAACTACTTTAACCATACCCTGACCTGCTTTTGCTTCGAAATCTTTAACAACAGGCATGTCAAAGATAACAGCATCAGCACCGCCAGTCATCAGTTCCATGAACATGTTATCATTGTTAGGGAAAAGTTTGATATTCTTCTTAGGTACGTACTGCTGAGCAAGGTCAACAGAAGAAGTAGCAAGCTTGGTAGCAACGATTTTGTCTTTCAAATCGTTGATGTCTTTGATGTCGTTGTTATCAGCACGAACAAGGATGACAAGACCGGAATCGTAGTAACCATCGGAGAAGTCTACAACTTCTGCACGGGAAGGTTTAATGGTGATACCTGCAACAGCAGCATCAATGGAACCAGCCTGAAGGCCAGGGATAATACCGTTAAAATCCATCGGCTGGAATTCGTAATCAAGGTTCATTCGTTTCGCAACTTCTTTCCACATGTCGATATCGAAACCAACGTATTCACCGTTCTGTTTAAATTCAAACGGCTTGAAGTTGGTGTCATGTGCAACAATCAGCTTCTGAGCAAAAGCAGAAGAAGAAAATGAGAAAACAAGTACAGCTGCCAAGATGGCGATAAGACGTTTCATAAAATGAACCCTCCTAAAAAAGTGATTACGATAGCTACTATGTAAAATTCCTACTATTTCGTTTTTTCGTTGAACGAAAGTTTAACGAAAATGTGTTCTCAAACCGAGAGAGTATTAGCAGATGGAATAAAAAAAATCAAACAAGCTGTAATTTTTTTCGTTTTTGTTAATTGTAAATAGCTTTTTACATTTTACAACAATTCGCCCTAATAATTCCAATGCAATACCCCTTGCTTTGTAAACACGAATAGCATTCTATCTTTAACAAAAATGTAAGCAATATTATAATGTCAAAAAAAAGTCCGACCCCTAAAAGGAGGTCGGACATCAAAAATAGCAAGCACTTAGATATTAACTTACAGTACGTCTTCAGGAGAAACGGAGAATAATTCGAATGCCTCACCAACGGCAGGACATGTCAGCTTACCTTTATAAGTATTAAGTCCCAACGCAAGGGCACGGTCTGCACGCAAAGCATCTAGGCCTTTGTTTGCAAGCTGAATCGCATATGGCAAGGTCTGATTACTAAGAGCAAAAGTAGAAGTACGTGGTACCGCGCCAGGCATATTGGTAACACCATAATGCACTACACCATGCAGATCGAACACAGGATCCTCGTGAGTGGTAGGCTTAATGGTTTCGCAACAACCACCCTGGTCAATGGCCACGTCTACGATAACCGAACCTTCCTGCATGGTCTTAACCATATCTTCTACAATCAAACTTGGAGCTTTTGCCCCCGGAATAAGGACAGCACCTACAACCAGATCTGACTTCGCAACCCATTCACGGATATTAGGTTCAGTCGATGTAACAGTTCGAATACGATTACCGTATACATCATCAAGATATTGTAAGCGCTGATGATTAACATCAAGAATAGTTACGTCTGCACCAAGACCGATCGCCATTTTAGCAGCATTCATACCTACCACACCGCCACCAATTACTGTAACACGTGCCGGAGCAACTCCTGGGGTCCCACCAAGAAGGACACCACGTCCGCCGTTTGTCTTTTTAAGAAAGTTAGCGCCTTCCTGTGTCGCCATCCGTCCTGCAACTTCAGACATTGGCATAAGAAGCGGCAAAGCACCATTCGCCAGCTGTACGGTTTCATATGCAACGGCAGTAGTTCCCCCTTCCAGAAGAGCAGTAGTCAAATCACGCTCAGCAGCAAGATGGAGGTAGGTAAAAAGAAGCAAACCATCTCGCAGATACTGATATTCCGAGGCAATAGGTTCTTTAACCTTAATGACCATTTCAGCGCCCCAAGCCTCTTCTGCAGAAACCATGCTTGCACCGGAAGCAATGTATTCCTCATCAAACAATCCGCTTCCGCGACCAGCATCAGTTTCTACAAGCACAGTATGCCCTTGACGGACAAGCGCTGCCGCGCCACCCGGAGTAAGAGCTACTCGATTTTCCAAAGTCTTAATCTCTTTTGGTACACCAATAATCATGACTTTCTCCTTGCACATTCAGAGGCTGTGATCTGGCTACGAAGCGACGTACTATGATGCTACCCCTGACTGTAAACATTAAAACTGTGATATACATTCACGTTAGTAACGCGTGTCATTTGGGTTACCTCCCCCTGTACAACCACCACAGTTTTGCGACAAGAGAAAAACAACTTTTATTCAGAAAACACCTTAAATTTACTGAGTTTTGCGAAAAAACCAAAACATATTGCAAAACTGCAACATGAAGATTGTTTTTATGGTAGGTAAGGCTGTTGTTTAATCAATCAGAAAGCTCAGACTTTTGGAAATTCCAAGCTTTCTGAATACTCGAAAAAATGCGTATATGATCACCCATGTTGCAAAGTTGCGACAATTGAGCATATCAGAAAAAAAATCTATTTTTTTGAAAAAACGTGCAGGAATTTTATTTTAAAAAGCATGATAACACCATTCAACACATTAATAAGACAGCCTTTTTTACTATGCAGAACAAATACCGTATACAAACAAGACACAGTGCTTATACCTAAGTAGATTATAAACAGATAACTAAGACTGTAATAATACCACCTGACACGGAGAACTCTCCATCTTTATCCTGAGGTAATACAATGACCTTTTTAACTGCCCTTATTCTCTTTTTCATCATCGGCGCGTGGGGACTTGAAACATGGGTAAGCAAACTCAACCTTCAATCACTAAAGCAACCGATCCCTGCCTCCTTCAAGCATGCGGTAGATGCTGAAAAGTATGCAAAGTCTCAAGCATACACACGGCACAATGACAAGCTGGCCTTCATTTCCGGTTTTGTTAACGTCATCGCAGTAGTGCTTTGCCTTTTACTTGGTATTTTTAATATCTTTAATGAATGGGCAGCAGCCATTTTCAATGGACAAATCATGCAAGGACTAGCTTTTTTCGGAATCGTTTCGCTAGCCTCAATGCTTATCTCCCTCCCGTTCTCTATCTACAAAACATTCGTGATTGAAGAGAAGTACGGCTTTAACCGCACTACCCCCAAACTGTTCATTACAGATCGCCTTAAAGGTATTCTGCTTGGAGTTATTCTCGGTGCGCCGCTTGCTGCAGGCATTTTATGGTTCTTCCAGACATTCGCCACGTTCGGGTGGCTTATCGCATGGGGATTTGCAACAGCTTTCCTCTTTGCAGTGCAATATGTTGCGCCAATCTGGATTATGCCACTCTTCAACAAGTTTACGCCACTGGAAGACGGAGAACTTCGTAAAGCAATTGAAGGATTTGCACACAAGAACGGATTTAATATCTCCGGCATTTTTATTATTGATGGCTCCAAACGATCCAACAAAGCTAATGCATTCTTTACAGGGTTCGGGAAGCAGAAACGTATCGCGTTGTTTGATACCCTTGTGAACACTATGAGCACAGAAGAAATAGTTGGAGTCCTCGCCCATGAAATCGGGCATTGCAAACTTAACCATATTAAACGGATGTTCCTCACCAGCATTATTACAACAGGCATCACATTCTTCTGCTTATCGCTGGTGCTCAAGTACGAACCGCTTTATGCTGCGTTTCATATAGAACATGTCACCATTGCTGTAGGTATGGTGTTGTTTAACTTCCTTTACACCCCCCTCTCTCTTATTATGACGATTATCGCTTCACATCAGTCTCGAAAATATGAATTCGAAGCAGATGCCTTTGCTGCCAGAACAACAGGAAACCCTTCAGCTCTATCAAAAGCGTTAATAAAGCTTTCTGTGAACAGCCTTTCAAACCTGACACCTCACCCAGCCTATGTAGCACTACACTACTCACACCCTCCAGTAGTCTCTCGCATCAAAGCGCTCAATAAAATTAAAGCGACACAATAGTACATCACTAGTATCACCGCACAAAAACAAAACATATATATACAAAAAGCGACACAGGATAACTCCTGTGTCGCTTTTTTATTTTTAAAAAGAGAAAGATAAAGACTGCATTGTTCAACACATGACTAGAAAACCACATGCCATATCTTTACTCTCGTACAAATACCATCTGTTATTTCATTAATTGTAACATTACTTATAAAAGACATAGTGATCAGACAATTTTATTCAGCCTTGTGATTTTATCCATCCAAAGCAAGGTCTATGAAAGTCAGTATCTCTACGAATAAACGTAACACCATCCCCCCTCAACACATGCGTAGCTATTTGTATTTTTTACGTATATGTCAAATCACACCTTTCATAAACACAAAAACGTCTGTAATAAGAGAGCCGAAACGCGGATTTTCGCCCTTTTAACTTGTAAGTCAAACTTACAGACATTCAAGTGGTCATAAAAAAAATGAAATGACCGTTTTTAACGGTTCAGCAAGGAGTTCGGATCATCTGCCGCCGTTTTTCCAATAGGAGCCAGACAAATTACGGCAAGTTTGAGGTGCTGGAAACCGAACGGAATGCCAATAATGGTAATAAAGTTCGCCAGCGCGAAAAACAGGTGTCCAATCGCAAGCCACAACCCTGCAAAAATGAACCAGATAATGTTGCCAAGAAGCCCCAAAAAGCCTGTTCCTATATCATGCTGACCGGTAACATCCACTCTGTTCACAACTTCTTTGCCAAATGGCCACAGAGTAAACTTAGCGATCACAAAACAAGAACGCGCCCATGGAATGCCGACAATCGAAATAATCATGATAATACCGGCTATAAACCATCCCAGTGCCATTTGTAGTCCTCCAAGAAATAACCAGAGGATATTCATTATAATTTTTACCATATGCTTCTCTATAATCTTGCAGTTCACCCTTGTAACAGGCGGAACTCATTTGACATTTTTGTAAGGAGTTAAAAAGAGAATCAGAACTTTTTATAGTAAATATGAAGTAAGATAAAAAGCAAGCTTATCCAGTTCACAATATTTTTGGCCTTTGTATTCCAACAATGCAAAAAAAAGTGCAGTATGTCGCCACTAATCTGTACATGAATTTAACTTTGTTTTTTGCTGCGCGTTATTGCAGCCCGAAGGAGTCCGGAAATGGATATTCTCGACCTTATTAAAAGCAGAGATCCTAATGAACGTGAATTTCATCAAGCGGTTACTGAAGTTATAGAATCTATCAAGCCTGTCCTTGATCGAAACCCTCATTACCGCAGCGCAAATATTCTTGAACGTATTGTTGAACCAGAACGAGTTATTATGTTCCGAGTTCCATGGGTCGACGATGACGGTAACATTCAAGTTAACCGCGGGTTCCGTATTGAAATGAACAGTGCCATTGGTCCTTACAAAGGAGGCTTACGCTTCCACCCTTCTGTAAACCTTGGTATCCTCAAGTTTCTTGCATTTGAACAAGTTTTTAAAAACGCACTTACCAGCCTTCCTATGGGCGGCGGTAAAGGTGGTTCCGACTTTGACCCTAAAGGCAAAAGCAATATGGAAATCATGCGTTTTTGCCAGAGCTTCATGACAGAGCTCTCCCGTCATATCGGTCCTAACACTGACGTTCCAGCTGGTGACATTGGTGTCGGCGCACGCGAAATTGGTTTCCTCTTTGGCCAGTACAAGCGTCTCCGTAACGAATTTACTGGCGTATTGACCGGTAAAGGCCTGGACTGGGGCGGCAGCCTCATCCGTCCTGAAGCAACAGGCTACGGCGCAGTATACTTTGCTGCTGAAATGCTTGCTGTTGACGGTCGCACCCTCAAAGATACCCGCAGCATTGTTTCCGGTTCCGGTAACGTTGCCCAGTACGCAATGGAAAAACTTATTGAACTCGGCAGCATCCCTGTAACCTTCTCTGACTCTTCAGGTTACATTTACGATGAAAAAGGCGTGGATCAGGAAAAACTGGCATTCATCAAAGAACTCAAAAACGTACGCTTCGGCCGCGTAAGCGAATACGCAGAAGAATACCCTGAAGCTGTATATGTACCAGTTGACCCTACTGCTGACTTCAACCCGCTGTGGGATCACAAAGCAGACTGCGCATTCCCATGTGCTACTCAGAACGAAATTAACGCAAAAGACGCTGCTAATCTGGTGGCCAACGGCGTTACTGTTGTTTCTGAAGGTGCAAACATGCCTACCGTACCAGAAGGTGTCGACCTATTCCTTCAGGAAAAAGTTATGTACGCACCTGGCAAAGCCGCTAACGCTGGCGGCGTTTCTGTTTCTGGTCTTGAAATGACACAGAACTCCATGCGTCTCAACTGGAGCCGCGAAGAAGTTGATAACCGCCTGCACACAATCATGAAAAATATTCACAAGCGTTGTCTGGATACCGCAGAATACTACGGCACCCCACGCAACTACGTAAACGGCGCAAACATTGCCGGATTTACCAAAGTCGCAGACGCTATGATTGATCAGGGCGTTGTCTAGCATACAACGACAATTGAATATCCTCGATATAGAGGCCCAAAAGAGGCATACATGAAACTCATGTATGCCTCTTTTTTTATATCTTAAGGCAAGGTATTCACACCCGCTATTAACGCTCATGTTCATTATTCAATCAAGCGGCATGCCCATAAACTGTTGTGATTCATTGCTCTAACAGTCTACTGATGCTACAGATTACATAAGAGCCACCTTTTTTCGAGGCAGCATAATACAATCAAGCGGCACTACTCTTTATTAATAGAGCATCAATCAAATTCCCGTAACAGCGCTGTTTCATGGTGGTTATTCACAGCAGAACATCCCCAATTCACACACAAACGAGCGGGGCACTATGGTACATTCTGAATTCTGTCACCGAATTACGGCTGAAAACAAATTTCAAGTATATCACGACCTTATGCGCGAGAAAGTGAAACATATTATTCTTGTTTCATCTCCATATGATGCATGGGTTATGGAAGAAGACTGCAATCTTTCTGAACGCCTTGCCAATGAGTACCGCGGCCTGAACTTGAGCTCACCGCCACGCCTTACGTGGATATCCTCACCGGAAGACATTCCTTCAGCTCTGGAAAAGCGCCCCGCAGATATGGTCATTCTTATGTCAGGCCTTGCCGAACGGGAATTAATAGACCTGAAACAACGTATTGATCAATTTGTGCCGGATCTGCCTGTGGTTGTTCTTACGCACAGGGAAGTGGACAGCTCACAACTCAAACGAAAGAACCTTGATCACTGCTTCTTATGGACAGGTGATGCGGAGCTTCTGCTGGCAATTGTTAAACTGACTGAAGATAAAATTAATATTGACGCAGACACTCGAGAAGCCGGTATCCGGAATATTATTCTTGTGGAAGACTCACCAAGCTACATTTCATCATTTCTTCCTATTCTATACCGAGCACTCGTACAGCAAGCACAGGCCGTCATTCAAGAGGGGCTTAATCAGGAACATCGTCTACTGGTTATGCGCGCACGACCAAAGATTCTAGTTGCGGAAACGTATGAAGAAGCAATGGAATACTTTCGACAGTACGAACAATACGTGCTTGGCGTAATCTCTGACGTCCGCTACCCCCGAAACGGCAAAATAGACCCTTCTGCCGGCGTCGCGTTACTTTCTGAGATCAAAAAAGAGAGTAAAGACATACCACTGCTGCTCGCAAGCAGTGAATCTGTTAACAAATGGTACGCAAAAGAAATTCCCTGTGAATTTATTGATAAAAACTCACCGCTTCTACTTGCAGAATTGCATAGATTTGTCAGTGAGCATCTAGGTTTTGGCGATTTCGTATTCCGCAATAAGGCTGGAGTTGAAATAGACCGTGCGCACACGATGTATCAATTGAAAGAAAAGTTGAATCAGGTGCCTGACGATGTCTTTCTTGCCCACTGCCTGAATAATGACTTTTCCCGCTGGTTCTTTGCCAGAACGGAAACAGAGCTTGCCTGTCTCATGCGTCCACTTACACCTGAAGACTTTGACAACAGTGTGGAAGCAATGCGCGCCTTTGTCATCGAACAGCTCCACAACAGGCTACATCAGCGGCAACGCGGGATTGTTGTCAGCTTCAAAGAAAACGACTTTGACCCACAAACAGATTTTTTAAAAATAGGTGAAGGCTCCATCGGCGGCAAAGCCCGTAGCCTTGCCTTCATGTTTCGCCTTATAGAGAAAAGCAACGGATTAAGTAAAAAGTACCATAACATCGATATCATCACGCCAAAGGTACTCAGCATTGCCACAGAAGGCTTTGACAGTTTCCTGCGGTTAAATGACCTAGGCTACTTGGCAGACGAAGACTTTAAAGATGATGAAGTGGTAGAAATCTGTCTTAAAGCAAAATTACCTGAATGGTTGAAAAGCAAGCTGCGTATCTATTTAGAAAAAGTCAAAAAGCCATTGGCCATTCGCTCCTCAAGTTTACTTGAAGATGCCCAGTATCAGGCATACGCAGGACTGTACTCAACGGTCATGCTCACAAACACAAACCCTGACATTGAAGTTCGTTACGCCGAGCTGGCAGCAGCAATAAAAAAAGTTTACGCCTCAACCTTTTTCCAGTCTCCAAAGTCTTTCTCACGAAGAGTTAAACTGCGCACTGATGAAGAAAAAATGGGTGTTATTATTCAGGAAATTATCGGAAGACATTACGATGAATATTTCTATCCGGCAATTTCCGGCGTTGCTCAGTCAAAAAACTTCTATCCGTTTGGAAGAATGAAAACAGACGACGGTATCGCATCTATAGCTATGGGACTTGGGAAAACCGTTATGGATGGCGGACAGGTACTCCGATTCTGCCCGAAATGCCCTCATGTTCAACCGCAAGCTGCCAATCTGCAGGAGCTTCTCAAAAATTCTCAGAGCACATTCTACAGCCTATACATGGGAGATCCTAACCTTGCACCAAAGGCAAAAGAACAACATGGGGCACTGATACAACGACGAATCCACAATGCCGAACCAACAGGTCCTATTTCTTTTCTTGCAAGCAGTTACCTTCCGCAGGAAGGAGTTATACGGGATACAGCATCTTTCCCTGGCGGCTCCAAGGTTCTGCTTTTTGCGCAAGTTCTTAAACACGGCCTGTTCCCGCTTCCTGCTCTCCTGAATGATCTGCTTGCATTAGCTGAGGAAGCAATGGGTGGCCCTGTCGAACTGGAATTCTGCGTTAACATGGATATGGACGGCTCAAACGCTGAGCTTGCCTTACTGCAACTGCGCCCGATGAGCTCTCTTTCTGCTTTATCTACCGTAACCATCACCAAGCGGGAACGTGCAGCTGCGTTCTGTTATTCCAAACATGCGCTGGGGAATGCTGAAAGTCAGGATGTCTGCGACATTATCTTTATTCATCCAGATGACTTTGATGTGACAAAAACCATGGCTATCAAACAAGAAATACAAGAGCGCAACAAACAGATGCTCCGCGAAGAACGCAAGTACATCCTCGTAGGACCCGGACGTTGGGGGACATCTGACCGCTTCCTTGGAATTCCGGTAACATGGAATGATATCTCTAGCGTTTCTGCGATTATTGAAACATTTACGGAAAACCTGCGGGTTGAGCCGTCGCAAGGCTCACACTTCTTTCACTGCATCACAACGTTAGGTATCAACTACGTAATGATCACTAATTCCAATGAAGAATTTATTCATTGGGAGTGGCTGGCAAATATGCCAGTACACTACAAAGGAGATTTCATTACCCACATACAATTTGAATCTCCAATTACTATTAAGGTAGATGGTAGAACAGCTGAGTGTGCAATGTTAAGACCCGCCCCACAAGGGGCTGAAGTTCCAATCATTTAACACACTCTTCCCAGCTGGAATAGTTTACTTTTTTGGAAATGTTGCAAAAATAACACACTCGCTTGGAAATTCTTTTTCGAGAATATACTCCTTAACTGTTGATATTAAAGGACTCTAACGCCACGCTGCGTTTTTGCAACACGATACAAAAACAAGCTTTTGCTAGGGATGCGTTTTTGCAACACAACTAAAGGGACACTATTATATCTAGTTTTCCGCAAACACTTGATATTGTGTATTTTATAAAAAAAAACATCGTTTTTATAAAGTTGGCACCACAGTTGCTATATTAAAATTAGCTTTTCAAAAAAGCACATGTGGTATCCTCTAACACAGTGAAATTGTGAGTAACTGCCAACACTCATTTCACCTCCGGTACCAGTTTACCTAAACTTCCTTTTTCTATCTGACACCCCGCTGTGATTGCGCTTTAATGGCGGGGAGTTGTCAGATAGCCTGAATGTTCCACGAATATTTCCTTGCAGAGGCTCTGTAATCGTCATGATTACAGAGCCTCTCTTGGTTTTATTGCCGTTTATTTCAGCACTCATCTTGTTCATAATTATCTCTTATTTGACGATGAGCATTCTTTTTGAAACAGTGCTTATCCAATGCTTGATTTTTTCTCACCAGAGCTGGGATACCCTGCTCTTTTCTTTCTCAGCTTCCTTGCTGCAACAATACTTCCTCTCGGCTCCGAGTGGTTGCTTATTGCTATGGTAGCTGGCTCCTTTGACCCATCCTCCTCAGTGCTGATAGCAACAGCAGGCAACACTCTTGGCGCGTGCACAACCTATTTCATTGGTATATGGGGTGGTACCTACCTCATTGAACGAGTTTTACGAATCGATGAGACATCACAAAAAAAAGCCCACCATTTTTATTCCAAATGGGGGCAATGGTCACTTCTTCTTTCCTGGTTACCTGTAATCGGAGATCCGCTCTGCCTTGTGGGGGGGATTGCTCGCGTCCGATTCTCTTTCTTTTTCCTTCTTGTACTAGTTGGGAAATTTTCCCGTTATGCAGCCCTTACGTGGCTGACGCTACAGGCAGTCTAGACCGCCAACCTCATGAACTCTGTTCAATCTGTTATTCTTTCATGCAGAAGCATATAAATCTTCCATAAGGCCATTAAAAGACTATACACCAACGCTTCCTATGCTAGAATGAACCAAACTTCTTTATACAGATCATTATGGACATTTTACGCGCCGGAGGAAGGTATGCGAACAATCAAACACATCCTTGTCGCTGTTGACCTCATGGAAGACAGTTCATTTATCGCGGCATATGCAAGACTTTTTGCGGAAAAACTGAATGCTAAAATGACAGTAGTCTATGCCACGCCGCCTCTAAGCCAGTACTTCGGGCTTTATCTCCCACAAGATACCATTGCAAAATTCCACGAAGAATCTGAACAAGGTGCCATCCGCGAACTCAAAGAATTTGTTGAAAAACACTTTGAAGGTCTGGATGTTGAACGACGACTAGCTAACGGTCATCCGCAGGATGTTGTTCTAGGAGTAGCCAGAGAAGGCGACTTTGATCTGATTATTATTGGCACTCATAGCCGCAAAGGCGTTGATCGAATTATGTTCGGCTCTGTTGCCAACAGCGTTGTAAAACAGTCTGACATTCCTGTACTGACAGTACGCCCAGACATGTAACCTTCTGCTATAAAATAACAATTCCCCTATTAACAAAAACCAGCGCTAGTAGGGGAATTGTTCTATTCTCAAATAAATATAAAAAATTTCATCTGTTGACTAATTTTGGTTGCATTCAACCCCTTCTTAGTATTAATTACTATTAACGACAGTGAATAATATCTAAGCAACGTTTGCTTGAATCCAGCACAGCATTTTTAATTCAAACAAACAAAAATAACGACGAGTACCATTGTCCACAATGTAACCAGCATTCCCGATTATTAAACATCCTTGGAGGTCACCATGCGTACTATCAATAATATTCTTGTTCCTGTTGATGTCATGGAAGATAATGATTTTTTTGTTGAATATGCAAAAGTTTTAGCAGGAAAACTAGGTGCAAAAATCACCCTGCTGTACGCTAGACCGCCTCTGGACCGCTTCTACGATGCATATCTGACAGATGATATTGTAGAAAAACTCAAATTAGAATCTAAAGAGCGCGCTATCGCAGAGCTTGAAAAAATCGCCGAAAAACATTTCCAAGACATGGATGTATCCATCAAGTTACGTCGCGGTCAGCCACAGGATCTGATTCTGGAAATGACCGATACTGATGAATACGATATGGTTATTATGGGAAAACATTGCCGTAAAGGCGTTGAGCGCGTCCTCTTCGGCTCTGTTGCAAACCGTGTTGTAAAATACGCCAATACCCCAGTTCTTACTGTCCATCCCCCTGAGTGCAAGCACTAGCGACAGCAGAGCTTTTTACTCCCACCCCCTAGCAAACACAGGATCATGTAACGCCCGAGCATAGACGGGAACGTTACAGAAACAACAACTTCACTGACGCAAAATGAAAAGCCCTTCCTGTCCTTTCCCTCAGGTAGGGCTTTTCTGTTTTTCTTACCCAACAATATTTATTATACATTAATATCATAAGATAAACATACCATTCTAGACAAAGCCACGCATCCAGACAAGCACAGCATTATCATCCCCCAATATAACCTCTTGCAGGCAGGTATGAGAGTTTCCCTAAAATTATTACTTATATTTTACACAAAAGTATAAAAATAAGTGTATCTTCTTTTTTTTGTTAGATAATTTAATTAAAAAGTGTAAAAAAGATGACTAACAAATTCTATTTATTGGCAGAAAAACAAATTAGTAGTTGCAAAAAAGACTTTTTTAGTATTGATTACTATTAACGAGTGACTGACAGGACATATGTGTGTTCTGTTAAAAATATTCAACTTTCTTTTGAAACCTGGGCGTCCGCTGCCTGCTCTGACAGGACGCTAGCCGAAGGGGGTTAATGTATGGACGTAGTAATGCTGTCCAGAATTCAGTTTGCAGTAACTGTATTCTTTCATTTTATTTTCGTACCATTAACGCTTGGTCTGTCTGTACTGCTTGCCATCATGGAAACCATGTATGTGCGCACTGGTAATGAGATGTACAAGCGCATGGTAAAGTTCTGGGGAAAACTGTTCATCATCAACTTCACCCTTGGTGTTGTTACAGGTATTACGCTCGAATTCCAGTTCGGCACAAACTGGTCACGCTACTCTGAATACGTAGGTGACATTTTCGGCTCCTTGCTTGCAATTGAAGCGAGCACCTCTTTCTTCCTTGAATCTACCTTTATTGCGGTATGGTACTTCGGTTGGAAAAAAGTCTCCAAAAAAGTTCACTGTATGTGTATCTGGCTTGTAGCTCTTGCTTCCAACATGTCTGCTTACTGGATCATCATGGCAAACGCGTTCATGCAAAATCCTGTAGGCTACAAAATGGTTGAAGGTAAGCCACAGCTTAACGATTTCTTCGCAGTCATATTTAACCCATATGGACTTGGCGAATTTGCGCATACAGTATCCTCTTCATGGATGGTTGGCGGCATGTTCGTTCTTGGTATCTCCGCATGGCATCTTGTACGCAAAAATGAAGTAGAACTATTTAAAAGCTCTTTTAAAATTGCGTCCATCTTCTTCCTTATTTTCTCCTTAGCAACAGCAGCAGCCGGTCACCATCAGGGACAAATTGCAGCCAAGTATCAGCCTGCTAAACTTGCAGCCATGGAATCCCACTGGGAAACCGGAAACAATGTTCCTATGTACCTTCTTACATGGCCTAACGCAGAAAATAACGGTAATGCCATTCAAGCTCTGCCAATTCCAAGTGCATTATCTATCCTTGCATACAACGATCCTAATGCTGAAGTTATCGGTCTGAATGATATTCCAGAAGAAGATCGTCCACCGGTACTGCCTACATTCATTAGTTTCCGAATCATGGTAGGTTTAGGCACCTTCTTCCCTATCTTTGCTATCGCCCTCTTTATGTGGCGTAAAAAAATTGAAACAAAGACTGTTGTTCTCAAAGCACTCCCTTGGCTTATTCCGCTTCCATACATCTGCATCATGTTTGGATGGACAGTAACTGAAGTAGGTCGCCAGCCTTGGATTGTATATAATATGCTTCGAACCTCAGATGCGGCTTCTCCAATCGAAGCCTCCATGGTTGTCTGGTCTATTGTCGCCTTTACCCTGATTTACACCTTCCTTGGCCTGCTCGATATCTACCTGCTCAGGAAATACGCAATGAAAGGCCCTAAATAGACTGACAGGACAAATCCTAAGCAATCAATAGAGAGGTTTTTTGTATGACTCTTGAACTTATCTGGTTTTTATTATGGGGAGTCCTGTGGAGCGTCTACTTTGTGTTAGACGGCTTTGATCTTGGGCTTGGCACACTGTTCCCTTTCTTTGCGAAAAACGAACGCGAAAAGCGCGTTTTGTACAATACAGTGGCACCGTTCTGGGATGGTAACGAAGTATGGTTGATTGCAGCAGGTGGTATCACCTTCGCAGCATTCCCTAAAGCTTACGCTATTATGTTCAGCGCACTTTACGCACCACTTCTCATTATCCTGTTTGCACTCATCATGCGTGCAGCAAGCTTTGAGTTCCGCAACAAAGTAGATTCCGATGGTTGGCGTAAGATGTGGGACGTATTCCAGTTCCTCGGCAACTTCGTTCCGGCTCTGCTGTTCGGTGTAGCTTTTGCCAACATCTTCCAGGGCATTCCTTTTGATACTGACGGCGTATACCACGGCAGCATCATTAAGCTGCTGAACATCTATGGCATCATCGGTGGTCTGTTCTTTGTGATCAACTTTGCAATGCACGGTGCCATGTGGCTTTCCATGAAATCTGAAGGCGAAATTCACAATCGCGCTATTCTCTACGCAAAGAGATTGTGGCCGTTTACTGTTGCTCTGGCGATTGCCTTCATAGCAGCTACAGTTATGCACACTGACCTGTTCAAAAACTACCAGAAAAGTGGTGTGCTGCTCTTTATCCCTGCAATCGGCGTAACAGCGCTGTTTATGGTTCGTGTATTTCTTGCCGGTGGTCGTCATCACCTTGCATGGATCAGCAACGCCATTTCTATCTTCTTTATAATCATGGGCGGCATCGTAGGTATGTTCCCGAAACTACTACCTTCCAACCTTGATCCAGCAGCTTCTGTGACAATCTTCAACGGTGCATCCAGTACTCTTACCCTGCAGATTATGCTCGGCGTAGTGGCTGTAATTATCCCGCTCGTCCTTCTATACCAGCTGTGGGCTGTAAAACTGTTCCTGCACGTAGTAGACGACGAAGTGCTCGATTCTGACGAATCCTACTAGCACTAGATAACTGTGCCTAAAAAAAGGCTGTCCTTCGTATGAGGGACAGCCTTTTCTTTTATTGCCACTAGAGGAAAAAAAGCCCCTACTTGCCCTGCTCCTCAAAGGCCTTTTTAATAGACTCAGCAAACGGAGGACGCAGCACGCCTACTTCGGTTACGATACCAGCGATAAGCTCGTTTGGAGTTGGGTCAAAAGCAAAGTTAAAAACAGGTACATCATCAGGAGTAATCTGAGTATCGCCTACGTGTGTTACTTCCAATGGAGTACGATCTTCAATCGGGGTTGAATCACCATCAGGCATGTTTCTGTCGATAGTGGACAAAGGCGCTGCTACGTAAAAAGGAACATTGTGTGCTTTTGCAAGCAATGCAACGGAGTAGGTACCAATTTTGTTTACGGCATCACCGTTTGCTGCAACGCGGTCTGCACCTACTACAACCTTGTCGACCATACCGCGACGCATGAGAAGACCGCAGGCATTATCACATGCTACTGAAACAGGAATATTGTCTTCTTTCAGTTCGTAGGCTGTGAGGCGAGCGCCCTGAAGGAATGGACGGGTTTCGTTTGCGATAACGGAAATATCTTTTTTACCTGCGTCAATAGCACCACGAACAACACCAAGCGCTGTACCGTAACCTGCTGTTGCAAGAGCACCGGCGTTGCAATGAGTCATAATGGTATCGCCGTCTTCAATAACAGTTGCGCCGTGCACGCCAATAAGTTTGCAGATTTCAATATCTTCTTTATGGATAATTTTTGCTTCTTTAAGCCATATACCCATGAGCGCTTCAATAGTTTCCAGCTGGGAAGATTCCCACAGAGCTTTCATACGTTCCACACCCCAGCGCAGGTTAACCGCAGTAGGTCGTGCTTCTGCAATTTCTTCAAGCTTTACTTTGAGTTCTTCTTTCCAATTCTCGCTGCTTGCTACTTCTTTTGCAGCAATCCAACAGCCGTACGCAGCGGTAACACCAATTGCAGGTGCACCACGAACAACCATTGTCTGCAGCGCATAGATAATATTTTCGACAGTGCGACAGTAGTAATCGTCCTCACGTGTTGGCAGGTAACGCTGATCGAGCAACACTAAGGCTGAATCTTCATCAGAAAAACGAATATGACGTTCCATTAAATACTCTCTATGGGGTTTAGAAAACGCCTCAATACGCCGATAAAAGAGTTAGGGGGGCAGAACTATGAAAGACCGGAATACTTCTGGCACATCATAACTGCACATTTTCCTGCACAAAAAATATTTTTAAGCAGAAAGCATTGAGCAACGTATTCTGTGAGTAAAATTTGTGACTCAACTGATACCCTGTTGGCCTTAACTGAGCAAGACAACACACAGGGTTGCTCCGCACGACACTTCACGCTATGACGTGCATTAGAGAGGGTTGGAATTAAAGATGATATCAAAGGTTACGAGGTTAATATGAGAGCACTTACCAATTTAGTACTCTCTTTGTTCCTGCCTATTACCATCCTTGGGGGAACGTTTTTTATCTTAATGAATCAGCACGTTATCCCGGACTCTGTTTTCCCAATTATGCCTGCTTTACCGTTTGTTTTCGCCGCTAGCGGCAGCGCTATGGCATGGCAGTTTAAACGAAGCAGAGCGGTTTTTCTTTTACTACTCATCGCACTTTGCTGCTGGTTTATTACCCTTTATTTACCCGGCATGAGCAGCACCGGTATGCGCCTACGTTTAGCGTATGATCTTTCTGCACTGTTACTGCCAATAAACCTTGTTATCTTCGCCTACTGTGAAGACAGGGGTGTACTAACCCTCTGGGGCGCTCTTTCCGCTGCCTTTATCACTGCCCAGGCCGCAGCTGTTGCCACCATGCTCGCCCCTCCCCAACATAGCGGTGCTATCGCTTGGCTTCAGGACGCTGCATTGTCTCTCGACCGCATACAAATTCTTCCCACATGGGCAAGCAATTGGACGTTTCTCCCACAAAGCGTGATCATCATTACTGGCACCGTCCTTTTTCTTTTGCTTCTTTTTATGGTGCTTAACAAAGGAAGAAGAGACAGCATGTACGTTACGCTTATTACAAGCTGCCTCGCTGTTATTGCGGCTTATCACTATGTGGCTATACCCCACGCAAGCGCCCTGTTTTTTTCAGCAGCAGCACTCATCATCACCCTTTCTCTCTTCCAAGATTCCTATTTCATGGCGTACGTCGATGAACTTACAGATCTACCTTCACGAAGAGCTTTAAACGCAGATTTCAAAAAACTCGGAAGAAAATACGCGCTAGCAATGGTGGACATCGACCACTTTAAAAAATTCAACGACACCTATGGGCACGACATCGGTGACGATGTTCTTCGTATGGTTGCAGGGCATCTATCCAGAGTTTCCGGTGGCGGCAAAGCATACCGGTACGGTGGCGAAGAGTTCACCATCATCTTTCCTAAGGGAATTGCCACTGACGTCCAGTCACATCTCGATGAGTTGCGCGAACGCATAGCAAAAACAGACTTCCATATCCGTAGCGGTAAACGTGCTCCTAAAAAACGCAATGCACGCAAGGGCTCTGTAAACGTCACAATCTCTATCGGCGTAGCAGAACGCACAGACGGGGCACAGTCTCCTATGGAAGTAGTAAAACAGGCTGACAGAGCCCTCTACAAAGCCAAAGGCGCTGGGCGAAATATTGTGAAACTTGCCACTGCACCTCGAAACAGCAGGTCTAAAGAAAAGTCTTCCCGATTGGGCTTCAAGCGCAATACTCGCAAATAAGTTTTTCGAGATAAAAGAGTTAGCATAATGCCTCCCCCACAAGAAGATATCCTCTTAACTGCGATTAGCGACCCAAACCTGTTTTTGCACCACATCCGGCTTCATGCAATTCTCAAAAAAGAAAAAAAGTCAGTTCCTCGTTTGAACTGACGTTTTTTCTGTTACGGCTTCTTCGCGATACACAATTCTGTACTATTTCCATCGGCACACCAAACTAGCTTAAAAACAACCATCTCAACTTCACACACTACCTTTATCCACTTAAAGATATCACAACTACTCACTTAATAAACAAAAAAAGCGACTTATCCCATAAAGGACAAGCCGCTTAAAATTAACTCTGCCACTCGTTAATACATGTTCTCTTCCACTATACGAAAAATGAACTGTACTCTGTCGAGTACAGTTCATCATTATTTACGCAAGAAGATTGAGAATACAGGTACCTACAGCAATACCGAATGCTGGAGGGTCAACGTGAGAGTCGCCATGGTTCCAGAAGAGGCGTGCGCCAAGTTCCTGAAGAAGTGCACCAGCAACTGCAGCTACTACACAAATACCAATGTTACCAAAGTTAACCCAAGCGATACCGGCAAGAATCGCCTGACAATGCCATACAGGTACACGCTGAATGCTGTCATTACCAAGCTGCAATGAAATAAGAGAAACAGCAGCAACAGCCCAGCCAATTACAACCTGAGCAGTAACGGTTACACCAGAAGCGATGCCCTGTGCCTGAGCATATTCACCAATTGCCATCGCAGCACCACCGGATGCGAAACCAATGCCGATAGCAAACATGATCATGCGGGAGAACGGCAACATCCAAGGTACCCATGACAAGTTATTGTCATCAGTGCCGAGCAGGCCGAATTTTTTAATAGATTCAGAGTTACCAAATGGGCTCTGACGAAGGAATAACGCGCGAGATACGAAAGCGCTGGTAAGAACAGTCAGGGCGATAGTATCCTGGCCAGTCATGAAAGTGCTGAACCAGTAGTTACAAAGATGGCCAAATACTGCGAATACGCCACCAACGAACAATACGTCCCAAGAAGTAGGCATGAGAGATGCAAGAATATCCTTAGCTCCACCTGTAGGATGGTTCTTGCGAATGCCCTGTGCATAGTTAGCAGCAGCAACGCCAGCTGCGAAGCCACCAACGTGTGGGCCGAAGATAGGACCAAAACCAACAACGGAGAACATAAAGTCGCCGCCGCCAGCTAAAGCGATTAAACAGCCTGAAAAAACAAACAGACCACAAAGCACGAAAGACAGCAGCCCGCCAAGAGTGCCGCCCAGAATTCCTCCACCAAAACAGACTAGTAACGTCGTTAAGCTTAACGGTTCCATTCTGCCTCCACTTTTTGTGCTCTCCTTCTTAGCGTATGTACTGTACACCCCAAAATGTGGCAGTAAGGGCGTTCAAGTGCATATAACTAGGGCGATAAGAAGGATTACATAGTATAAATGAGATAACGATTGGTCGTATATACTAGTATAATCAATAAAATGCTACTCAAATCCATAACGTTTTAGCTTATTATGCAGCGTAGCCCGCGTAATTCCTAATCTTCTTGCCGTCTTACTTTTGTTATACTCACACTCTTCCAACGTCGCCAAAATAGCTTTTCGCTCTAACTCATCAAGAGACATACCTGTTAATACAGTATGTTGCGCTGGCTGTACTGGTGCTTCATTTTCCTTTGCAGATAATGATAGAGGCAGTTCGCGGGTCGAAATATACTCGCCCATTGTCATAATTACAGCGCGTTCAATAACGTTTTCCAGTTCACGAACGTTCCCCGGCCACGCATAACGAATAAGGGTATCCATTGCCTGAGGAGCAAGTCCCTTAATGGTTTTGCGATTCTTATTTGAATATTTCTTAACAAAAAATTCAGCCAATAACGGAATGTCACTGGGACGCTCCCGTAATGCCGGAACGCGAAGCGCAATAACATTAAGTCGGTAATACAGGTCTTCCCTAAAATTACCGTTCTCAACTTCTTCGGGTAAATCACGGTTCGTTGCAGCAATAACCCGCACATCAACCTTTTCGACAGTATCACTGCCTACACGCTGAACTTCTCCCTGCTGCAATGCACGCAGCAACTTCGGCTGCAAGGAGACAGGTATTTCACCGACTTCATCAAGGAACAAAGTACCGCCGTCAGCCTGTACAAAACGTCCTTCACGCCGTTTATCAGCACCGGTAAAAGCACCACGTTCATGACCAAACAGCTCTGATTCCAACAGATTCTCACTTAAAGCAGCACAATTGATTGCAACAAATGCCTCATCTGCTCGACTACTAGCATTATGAATTGCGTTTGCTACAAGTTCCTTCCCCGTACCAGATTCACCTGTAATAAGCACGGAAGCATCTGAAGGGGCTATAGTTGCTATAATCTTGCGAAGCTCTTTTATTACTTCGCTATTACCCACCATGCCCATGGTGTTAGGCTCAAGAATGCTTCTCAACTCCTCATTTTCCGAAACAAGACGAGTATGATCCAGCATGCGCTCAAGAGTGAGTTTAAGAACATCAAAGTCCAACGGCTTAGTAAGGTAATCGTACGCACCAATTTTCAATGCTTTCACCGCAGTATCTACAGACGAAAAGGCAGTCATAATAAGAATAGGAATGGATGGATTGTATTCCTTGATCAACTCAAGAGCGGTAATACCATCCATATTTACCATCCTGATATCCATCAAAATTGAGTCGTACGACTGGTTACGAACCATACTCACTGCGACATCCCCATCATCAGCTTCCGCTACATCGTAGCCCCAGCCCTTAATGATTGTCTTAAGCATGGAGCGATGCGCCAAATCATCATCAACTACCAATATTTGCGCGCTCATTATGCGTTCTCTCCTACCGGCGATACTGGAATTTCGATAATAAACTGAGCACCAGCACCTTCCTGTGATTTCACACGAATAGTGCCGCCATGTGCTTCAATAATCTTAAGAACAATGGCCAGTCCCAGCCCTGTGCCCTGACTTTTCGTTGTATAATACGGTTCAAAAATACGGACTGCATCTTCTTTGCTGATGCCCTTACCGGTATCAGAAATAGCCAACGTAACCAGATTGTCCGTATGGGCAAGATTCATAGTAAGAATACCGCCTTGCGGCATAGCTTCAAGACTGTTCAAACAAATATTCAAAATTGCCTGTGACAATCTGTCCGGATCAACAAAGAGCTTAGGCAAGGTGTCATCAATACTTATATCTAAAACAACGTCATGTGCTGCTGCATCTTGTTTAATTAACCCAAAGCAATGTTTTGCAAGAACATTCAAATCCGTTTCAGCACGCCGCAAATCTGATGGTCGCGAAAGACTTATGAGGTCTGTAATTACACGATTAAGGCGTTCTACCTCGTGCACCATAATGTTAGCTGCTTCCCGATCCTCTGACCCTTCTTCAAAACGGCTACCGAAGTATGTTGCATACCCCTTAATTGAACTTAGCGGGTTACGGATTTCATGTGCAACGCCCGCTGCAAGAGATCCCACTGCAGCAAGCTTTTCTTTACGACGAACTTCTGCTTCAAGGCGACGCACTTCGCGAAGATCTCGTAAAAGATACACATATCCGATGGAAGTACCGTCATCCAACGTAACAGCAGACCCGCTCACACCGATCGGGATAATTTCACCACGCTTACCAAGACACTCAACTTCAACCTCTGAAAGCGCCTCACCGCCGGTCAGTTCCACAAGACGGGCCACACATTCCGGCAACACTTCCGATGGGCTTTTTCCGACAACATTAGCGTCAGTAATATTCAGCTGTTCCAGAGCAACGTCATTCAATAAGGCTATACGACCATTGTCGTCTGTTACCAGTAATCCATCAGGCAGATTAAACATAACCTCGTTTGCCAAGGCTTCAGAGCTCTGCATACGTCTACGAGACTGGCGCGCTTTCTGCGCCCATGTGAGAGCAAGGAACCCAGCAAGACCAATAAGCAAAATGAACACTGCATTCACAACAGCGTGTTCTCTATTCACCTGCTGTGCAGTTGCGAAGGTCTTCTCATCCAGTCCAATATAAATAACCGGAACAGGACCGCTTTTCGGAACAAGCTTACACCTGAACGAATGCTCTTCTTTTGTACATCCTTGTTCCTGCGCTCTCATTTTATGCCCCATCCTACGCCCCATCATTTTCATATGAGACATCATCTTGGGCCTGCCCCCAACAGGCGCAAATGGCCTGAACTCTCTATAAACAACAAAGGCCTTTTCGTTACCTTGCTCCATAATTCGCCATGAGACCTGCCTTCCCGGGCGTAATTCAGCCAACTGCTGTGCAGTAAATGCACGGGAACCAACAGTATCTGGATTACTATGAGCAATGATCTTGCCGTTAGCATCTGTTACCATCAAAAAAAGTATTCCAGACTGGCTGGCCATTTCTTCAAGCAACGTCTGGAGCCTGAGCGCTCTCATGTTGTGGCGAAAATCTGTTCTGGTTCCGGCCTCCAGAGCTGTAATGATGGAGGCACCTTTCTCTTCATAGAATGTTTCCAACTGGCGATTTTCCTGCTCAATCCCCCGTATAGTCATAAAGGTGATCACAGTACCGAGGATAACTATTCCCCCGATAAGCAACCATAGCGAGGTAGCAAATTGAGATCGCAATATTTTTTTCTTACGAAGAATGGTCTCTTTCATATCAGCCCTGTGTATTCTTTTTTATCAGTGTAAAAAAAATGAACAACCAGCACAAAGCATTCTGTATGTTTTTTTTACACCTGCATTTCGGCTCATCTTTCGCCAAAATAACTTTCTCTATTTAACCATTTGTTTTTTAATGAATTACAAATCATGCAAACAAGTTTGGCACACGCGTTGCTCTAGTAGAACTAGCAAAACGCGAACCATTACTTGATTATTGAACATAGGAGTTCATTATGCGGTTTAAAGCATTCAGATTATTAATTGCAACAGCATGTGTCATGGCTGTCGCTACCGTAGCGTTGGCAGCAGGTCCAAACTGGACGGATCTCAGCGAAGCTCAACAGCAAAAATACATGAGCCTCCATGATGACTTCATTCAGAACACTACTCCACTCCGTGATGCCATGTGGGCAAAAAAAGTAGAGCTAAATGCTCTTATGAATAACGAAAACGTTGATGCAAAAAAAGTGGCAGCTTTAGCTACTGAAATGAATAAACTCCGTGCCGAAATGCGTGCACAGCGCGCCACATTTGCAGCTACTGTTAAAAAGGAAGTCGGAATTGAACCACTCGCCAATCCTCATCGTGGCAACATGGGCTACGGCTGTCCAGGATACGGTCCTAACAACGGCTGTGGATATGGTGGAAAAGGTATGGGTAAAGGCATGATGCGTGGAAAAGGTATGGGACAAGGTATGATGCGCGGACATGGTCCTTGCGGCAACATGCCAATGCAAGCACCAATGCAGGCTCCTGCCCAGTAGTAACTAACCTTCACACATTCCGTTTATACACTTCGCAATTCCGTCACACTCGTGACAACGAGTCCTTCACCTCGCGTGACGCATTGCATACTCGTTCTTAATTACCTCTCCTAAGGTAATATGAATATAAAGGGTAATAGGTACCCTTTCTCCCCCAAAAGGAAGAGCCCTGTACACACTCCTCAAGTACAGGGCTTTTTCTATTATCCTATCGAAAAAATGGTCATATTCTCTGCCCCCCTATCATACCTCTATCATTGAGACGTCCTCGTTCAATAGTACAATGTTGGGAACCTATACACTTCCGGACACACATTAAGGGGGAACTATGCGCCAAACCACCCTTATCTGGGGAGCATTCGTAGCCCTGCTACTCATTCTCTCCATTACTGCCGTACAATATGAAACACGGAAAAATTCCGACACAATCTATGTTGAGCAGACTGAACCACAGCAAGTCACACTTATCCTCAACACAGCAGCCCCAGATAAAGTCGAAACAACTTTTTCTCTTGCACGCAAGCTCTACGACAGAGGAGTTGACACCACGGTGCTCCTGGAAGGTTCAGGAGTAACACTGATACGGACAACGCTCGCAACATCAACTAGGTATAAAGGTGCGATTGCTATCTGCCCTCACTGCATGGCTAAATTCAATATAAGGAAAAGCGAACTACCGGATGGAGCCTACATGGCCCCAGAAGAATTAACCTACAGCATTCACGCAGGTGACAAGCTACGTCCAAGATTCGAATAAACAATGAAAACAAATGGGGATATTCCAAAAAATATTAGGTGCAATATGTACCCTAACTCTTCTTACAATCACAACTACAGCATGTGCCTCAACACCGCTTCCGGCTAAATTCTATTCACCGGAAAACCCCATGTATCAAAACATGACATTTGTCATTCACAATAGGGATAACCTTCGACAAGCAGTACGTATCGTGACTCTAGCAAACAAACGCCAACAAGCTGGGATTCAGACTATTATTCTTTTTCAGGACACAGCGGTAGCGCTTCCAGTTGTTCAAGGTATCCCCTACGGAAACATAACAACATACAATACGAACAAGCTGAGCGTACAACCGCAACTAATGCCCATCTGTCCCAAACAGCAGTACAGAGGATATTTCTCCTCTTGTGCCGGAAATCAGTCTTCCGGATGCTCCGCAAATCTACCTGCCAATTTTAAAAAAACTGCTCATCAACCACGCTAAACTGGGTGGAAAAGTAGTGCTGTGCCCATGCTGTTACCAAATTCCATCAGAACGAATCAAATTCCTCCCGAAAGAAATTACACCTGAAAAATTCCAGCGCCTTAAAAAACAAATGAAAATAAAAGAAGGTGGGTATTAAAGCCCCCGTCGATAACAAGAGCAAAATAAAAAAGGAAGGAAAGTGTACTAGCAGAAATACATACGCCCTATATAGCCAGTGAGTTATTTTAAACCATAAAGGACACGGCCCTATTCTTCATCAAATCCAAATAACCTGCCACGAAAAATAGCTTTTTTTCCAAACTTGTTACGCACAGCATCCAACGCTTCATCAAGCTTTTGCTGTTTTTGCGTAGCGCGTACAACTCCAGTGCATTCATGCTTCATATGATCAAGCATATTCAACTGTTCGACACCGGTTGTGTTGTAATTGGAAATTCCAACTCCAATGAGACGAACAGGCTTCACAAGCTCAATTGCATCCAGAAGATCAACTGCGACCTGATAAATAACATCTGTCGTATTGGTAGGATCTGGCAACGTCTTACTGCGAGTCAATGACTGAAAATCGTTGTACTTGAGCTTTAGCGTAATGGTTCTTCCTTTCAGCCCGTACTTTCGCTGATTCTGTCCAACACGCTCTGCGTGACGCATAAGCCACTTTTTCAACAGCCCCTTATCAAGGGTGTCCTGATGCAAGGTGTTTTCAGCACTTTCAGACTTTGCTTCTACAAACGTCTCTACAACACGATTATCAATACCGTTGGAACGCTCCCAAAGGGCTATGCCGCTTTTACCGAACCGACGCTCCCAGAATTCTTTCGAATAATCCAACACCTGTCCACAAGTGCTCACGCCGAGCTCTTCAAGTTTAACAATAAACTTTTTCCCGACACCAGGGATTTTGCGCACAGGAAGATCATGTAGAAAAGAAGCAACATCCTTTTCGTAAATTGCATACAGCCCGTTAGGCTTATTGTAATCCGAAGCAATCTTAGCAAGAAATTTTACAGGCGCAATGCCGATAGAGCAGGTAAGCCCCACTGTATCAAAGATTTCCTGCTTCATACTTTGCGCCATTTGCACTGGAGACCGAAAAAGATGACCGTTTCCTGTGGCATCAATATATGCCTCGTCAATTGAGGCTTGTTCCACAACCGGAGAATATGAATTGAGAACGGACATCACGTTTCGAGATAGTTCGACATATCGTCCACGGGAGTTGCCTGTATAAATAGCGTGCGGACACAGCTTACGAGCCTGAACAATAGGCATGGCAGAGTGCACCCCGAACTTACGAGCTTCATACGACGCTGCACACACAACCCCGCGATCACTAGAACCGCCCACAATGACAGGTTTCCCCCTCCATTCTGGATGATCCAGTTGCTCTACAGAAGCAAAAAAAGCGTCCATATCAAGATGCATAATACAACGTTTCATAGCGATCATATATCAGAATGCTACTGGAGACAGAAGCCCCGCCACCAAGCAACGCAATTTCGTACAACATTCACGTAAGAATCATAGAAATTCAGTATGATAGTAAAAACACATTTTTCTTCTTTTCTTTTTCCAAAAACTAGCATACTCTCTGACGGTTTAAACAATGCCCCATAGCGTGGGGTTTTTCTGTGTCCAATCTATGAAAATCCCTGATCACAGGGAAATAGGTGTGCATATGGCTCTAACAGCTACCTGCTTTGGTATCATACCCGCACGGTACGACTCCTCACGTTTTCCAGGCAAGCCGCTTGCGCTTATCGAAGGCAAGCCGATGTTCTGGCATGTATATCAGCGTGCCTGCTCTTGTCCGGAATTCGATAAAGTTGTGCTGGCAACCGACGACGAACGTATCGCAAGCATGGCGCGCGAACTTAACGTCGAATACGTAATGACCCGAAAAGATCATCCTAGCGGGACAGACAGGGTTTATGAAGCAGCTTGTCTGCTCGGTGCCGGTGAAGACGCTGTTATTGTGAACATCCAGGGCGACGAACCTGCACTTAATCCAATTATGCTCACCGAGTTAGTTACCCCGTTTCTTACAGACAGCAATGTGCAGGTATCGACACTTGCCCACCACATTTCTTCTGAAGAAGCAGCCAGCCCTGACAAAGTAAAAATTGTTCAGGCTGTTAACGGTGATGCGCTGTACTTCTCACGTGCGCTGGTACCGTTTGCAAGAGATGGTAAAGCAACTAACGGGTATCTTGGGCATATCGGCTTATATGCATTCCGTTTTGGAGTTTTAAAGCAGTTTACAGAGTGGGAGCAGTCCAGCTTAGAGCGAATAGAAAAGCTTGAGCAGCTGCGCCTTTTAGAGAATAATGTTCCAATCAGAGTGGTATGCACCGAGCATAAGACACACGGTGTGGATCGTCCTGAAGATATAGACGTAATTTTAAAACTTTTACGGGAGAACGCCTGATGAAAGCCATTTTGGCACTTGAAGACGGCTTTGTACTTGAGGGTCGCTCATTCACCGGACCTGGTGAAACTGGCGGTGAGGTCATCTTCAACACTGGTATGACCGGATATCAGGAAATTTTGACAGACCCTTCCTACGCTGGACAGATGGTATGTATGACATACCCGCTTATTGGTAACTACGGCGTAACTGAAGAGGATATCGAGTCAGGCGGAGTTCACGCTGCAGCACTTATCGTTAAAGAATGCTGTAAAGTTCCTTCTAACTGGCGTTCGGTAGCTTCCTTGCCGGACTACCTTAAACGTAACAGTGTGCTTGGTATTGAAGGAATTGATACAAGAGCACTTACCAGCCACATTCGCAAGAACGGCGCAATGCGAGCCATTATTTCTACAGAAGAACTTGATGTAGAAAAGCTTGTAGAAAAAGCAAAAGCTCTTCCATCTATGGAAGGACTCAATCTTGTAAAAGAAGTTGCACCAACTGAAGTATACCGATGGGACGGTGTTCGACCACAGAATGTTCGTCTTGTAGACGGTGTTTACAACTGGAACGGCAAAGGTCCTAAAGTTGTTGTGTACGACTTCGGCATAAAATGGAACATCTTACGCCTATTGCATGAACAGGGACTTGACTTACTAGTTGTTCCTCCGTCATTTACAGCAGAGCAGGTTGCATTGACTGGTGCTGATGCAGTATTTTTATCCAACGGTCCTGGCGACCCTGCTACTCTTAAAGATGAGATTGCCGAAATTACTAAGCTTTGCGAAATGATGCCTGTTGGCGGTATCTGCCTCGGCCATCAGCTGCTTGGTCACGCATTGGGTGGTACTACATCCAAACTTAAATTTGGGCATCACGGCTGTAACCATCCTGTTAAGGATTTGACAACTGGACGAATTGAAATTTCTTCACAGAACCATGGCTTCTGTGTTGAGCTGGATAGTGATGATGTAGAAATTACGCACATCAACCTCAACGACAACACTGTTGAAGGCATTGCGCATAAAATTAAAAAAGTAATTTCTGTGCAGCACCATCCGGAAGCTTGTCCGGGACCTAACGACAGTCACTACTTCTTCAAACGATTCAGTGACATGGTTAAAGACAGTCTCGACAAGTAGTTTCATCACGCTTCCAAAAAGGGGTTTGGATGTCTGCTGAACTGACTAAAGCTCGTAACCAGCTGAGCAACGTACGTACGTATTAAAGCAAGAAAAAATTCAGATGGCCGCTCAGGCTCTTCATGACGGTTTAATTGCATATTTAAAGCATCCGTTAATGAAAACTGAGAAGCAGGAATTTTTGCGTCTGCTTGAGGACAGTACAATGTACTTGGCTGCATCACCAAAGCTTCAAGAAGTTTACCCTATTGCTTTTGTGTTCAAAGAAGGCGAAGAGCGCCAGCTTATTGAAACACTGAAAGAGCTGCTTAAGGAACTTCAAAAAAACGTAGCTAACGAAGCTCAACAGATGCTTGAGGCGCTGGAAAGGCAAAAACAGGCAGAACTAGAAAAGGGGCAATCGTTCCTTGATACAGAGCAGCATGAAAACGCAATCTCTGTATTCAATGCCTTGCTCACCAGATTTTCAGAAGATGCAGAACTCAAAAGTGACATCGCAGAACGCTATATTCGCGCAGGATTATACAGCGAAGCATTTGCGCAACTTGCAGAGGCAATTGAACTTTCTCCGGAAAACATCCGCTACTACAACAGCATCGGTATGGCACTCCGGAAGATGGGCAAATTCGACGTGGCAGAAAAATATTTTGCTAAAGCCGTCAAAGTTGCCGGAAAAGACCCTCACCTATTCTTTAACCTTGGTCGAGTCTATCTTGACTGGGAAAAATGGGATAAATGTGCAAAGTCAGCAATGATGGCACTTAAACTTGATCCTGAATTTAAAGAAGCTGAGAAAATGCTCGCATTCGCTAACAAGCGAATTGCATAACCTCTTATAGCGACATCCCCTTATCGTACAGGGCGCTTTCCAAGAAATATGCCCCGTACATTACCAGCAGACTATGAGCAGGCAGTGAAAACTGCCTGCTCTTTTTTTATTGCATGTAATTTTTATCTCTAATCACAAATCTCCTTTCTTTTATTGACTTTTCTAAAAAATTAGAAAAAACAGCACTTGCATAAAAAAGTTTGATTTTCGAAACAACACCCCTTGTGCAAAAAAACACAATATTGCACGAAAAATAATATTTCATCATAAATCCGAAGTATTATGCTTGTTGAAAGCACGTGAAAAAAGTGTCTACCCTACTGTTTTTTTCAACTTTTTCCAAATGTGCAGCCTATTAGAAGCATATGTATTAATTTTAATAAACTTGAATATCAGTGGGTTATTTCGATTCTTTTCTTCACTCAGGGTGATTGACATATTTTTCACATTCTTTTACCCCAAAAGTACGGAACAACATTTGATTAGAGGTCAACGTAAGTTATGCGAGGAAAAAATGCTGAAAAACGTTACTAGACTATTCACGATGCTTTCCCTCTGGGTTAGCGCAGTAGTATTTGCATCCCCTATAGGGGCATTTGCTACTGAAGCAGCTGCTACCGGTGCTGCCGCTGGTGGTGATGCTCATGCTTGGTGGTTTTGGCCACTTATACTTTTGGTTTTCTGTTTCATCCTTGGTGTGATCGCGGTTCTCGCCGGCGTTGGTGGTGGTGTATTATACGTCCCACTGGTTTCCGGCTTCTTCCCGTTCCACATTGACTTTGTGCGTGGTGCAGGCCTTATGGTTGCACTTGCAGGTGCTCTTGCAGCAGGCCCGGGTCTGCTGAAGCGTAACCTTGCAAGTCTTCGCCTTGCATTGCCTATGGCACTTATCGCATCTGCTTGTGCGGTAGTCGGTGCTATGCTTGGTTTATACCTTTCTAAGCTCGATCCACGCTATGTTCAGACTGCACTTGGTGCTACCATTATGGGTATCTCCATTCTACTGCTCTGTTCCAAAAACTCTGAATACCCTGTTGTTACCAAGCAGGACGCAATCAGTCATGCACTCGGTATCCAAGGTATTTATCAGGATCAGGCAACCGGTAAAGAATTCGAATGGAAAACTCACCGCACTTTCGCCGGACTTCTGCTATTTGTCGTAATCGGTATTATGGCAGGCATGTTTGGTCTCGGCGCTGGCTGGGCTAACATTCCTGTTCTCAACCTGCTCATGGGTGCTCCACTGAAAGTTTCTGTAGCAACATCCAAGTTCCTGCTCTCCATCACAGATACCTCTGCTGCATGGGTGTACATGAACCAGGGTGCTGTTATTCCACTGATCGCTATTCCTTCCATTATCGGCCTGATGCTCGGTTCTCTTGTGGGCGTTCGCCTGCTTGCTGTAGCTAAAGCATCTTTCATCCGTTACATGGTTATCGGCGTTCTCTTCTTTGCTGGCTTCAAGGCACTTGATAAAGGTCTTGGACTTGGTATTCTGGGTTAATGGAGGCAAGTTATGACTAAACAAAACGTATGCGTAACTCCACCAGAACAAATGCGCTATGCAGTAATTCTGGAACGCGGTGCCTATCTAGGTATCCTTATCATGCTCGTTACCTATGCTATTTATGCACTTGGAATCCTTACTCCACATGTGCCAATCGAAGTAGTAACGCAGAACTGGCACCTTGGTGTTAGCGAGTACCTTAAAGCAACCAACAGCCCTACAGGTTGGGGATGGCTCGCCCTTATTGGAACCGGCGATTTCATTAACTTCATCGGTCTCGTCCTACTCGCAGTTATGACTATCATCTGCTACGGAACACTGATTATGCCGTACTTCCGATGCGGCGACTTCATCTACCTTTCTATCGTAATTGCAGAAATTGCAGTTCTCACTCTCGCAGCTTCCGGTATCCTTGGAAGTGGCGGACACTAGTAGTCTGGTATTGACTGACAATAATAAAGCCTCCGATCATTGATCGGAGGCTTTTCTTTTTTCTTTTGTCTTCGAGAGAGTCGCACTAAGCTTGTAGCTATCTAAAAATTATTCCTTACATAGCAACCGGATCCAGCACCCCGTTTGTAACGGTATATACGCCAACATCTTCAGCATGCTTTTGCATAAGATCTACTGTCTGCGGATGGCAGGTAAAAAGAAATACCTGATTATGCGCTGCCAACTCTGCAATAGCTTCTGCAGTATTTGCGGCTCTAGTTGGATCGAAGTTCACCATGATATCATCCATGATGACAGGTAAAGGTTCATTTTGACCTGAATGACTCAGAATGTGTCCCAAACGCAACGATAAATAAAGCTGCTCAACAGTACCGCGACTTAACTCTTCCGGTTCACGACGTGTACCATCTTCTGCCAACGCATAAATAGTATCTTCACCAAGCGGCTTAAAGACTCCGCTGTAAGCACCTCTTGTGATGGTATTAAAGAAAATACCTGCCTGTTTTATAACTTCCGGCTGCTGTTCGCGCTCAAACCGCTCACGGGCACGGGATAAAAGATGCTCTGCAATACAATACCGTGCCCACTCTTTTGCTAGTCCGTTCGCTTCCTCTTTATGCGCTTCGCTTTGCGTCCGTAAACGCGCCTGGTCTTCTGCTGAAGTTAATTTTTCCTGCTCAACCTTGGCTTGAATTAATTTTTGGCGAAGCTCTTCCTGCTCTTGTTCTTTCTGTTGAATTGTTGTTGCTAATTCAGAGGCCTTAACAGCCAACTCCTGCTCACTCTGCTGACCAATACGTACTGAAAGCTGTTCTATGTCACCGTCTTCACTTGCAGCTGTCAGAGACGCTTTCAACGCATTAAAAGCAGAAAGTAACTCCTGCTGTCGGGTATATACCGCGTGATTTGTTCTAAAAGACTCTTCATCAATTACACTTGCAGCAGTAAACAGTGCGTGAATTTCTTCTTCCAAACCTGCTAAAGAACCACGAAGTACTTTAGCAGCCTCTATCTCTTTTTGTAGAGATTCTGAAAGAGATAAAACTGCAACTTGCGCAGCTTGGGATTCTGTTAAGATGCGAAGCAACTTATCCTGCGTCACATCACGCTTAATAGTACGATCAAACGAATACTCCGGCTCAACCCCAGTTGTTTTACATAGAATATCCTGCTGTTTTGCATAGGCATCAAGCATGTTGTAAACAGAGGTCTTACGCGCCTCCAGGTCGGAAAGCTGACTAATCTTAGATTTGGCGTCCTTAATAAGCTGCAAGGTTTCCGGAATATGCTGAACACGCAGAGAAGAGGATAATCCACGATCTTCCAGCCATTGTTCAACCTTTGTATTGACTGTTGTTAGAATATCGTCTGCATTCTGCTCAGCACTGCATCCTTTTTCAACCTGTTCCTTTGCTATATCAAATTGCTTTTGAGCAAGTTGCACCTTGTCCTGCAATGCTTCATACGCAACAACATCACGCTGCATGTCATCATACAAATCCTCAGCCTTACGCAAACACGCCTCTGTTACAGACGGTTGAGGAAACAACAATGGTACATTCCCCATCAAGTCCAACATATCCTGTTGCTGCGCTTTTATAGCTTTTTTTTGTCGCGATGAACTCAGAAGAAGAACTAAGACAGCTAACGCAATCACTGCGATGCCACAATGCATAGTATACTGGGGAACTGGAGCAAAAAATGGCAGGACAGATATACCTGCTCCAACAAGACCTAATATTGACGGCACAATAAGCGTGAAGCCGGTTGAAGTATGTTCCGCTGCTAGCACCATTGGCAAACGAGAACGCACGGTTCGCAATACCTCTTTCTCGTGCTGCAAATCGACCGTGGTAGAATCCAAATCATTCTTCAAAGAAGCAAATCGAATCACACCAGCATTCAGCTCAAATTCATAACGGCGCTGTTCAAGGTTACGGCTGGCATCTTCAAGCACTCCTGAAAGACGTGCAGATTCACTCTGTGCAAGCGTTACGGCCTGTTTTGCCGCATCTACCTGCTCCTCAAGCTGTGCAATATCACGACGTGTATTCTCTGATAAGTCAAAGGCTGCAACACGCTCTGCATTCCAATCAACACCGAGCTGCTCAAAAGTCTCAGAAAGATCACGCTGAAGAGTTTTATGCTCTATTTCAAACTGTTCAAGCTCGCTCTTTTTAGCGTTCATCACAGCTTTTTCTTCACTTAATGCACGAACAATATCCTGTTGAGCTATCAGTTCTGAATTGATAACTTCTTCTTTTTCTGCAATTTCACGTTTTGTTGCCTCAATGCTGCCTTTACGCTTCAAAAGCTCTTCACGTTTTTCTTGAGCCATACTGCTATTGTTCTCAAAACGCAGCAATCCATCCTGAGGAAAAACAATAAGCGGCTGAACAGCATCCAGCGCAGCTTTCTTTTCTTTATATTCTGTAAAAATACCCCACAAACGAATATCCGCATTTACGGTTCCAGCTTCTATTCCAAGCTCCCGCAACGTACTATTTCGTTCAGCAAGTTCTTCTTCCAGCTCTTTAATCTGCTCAGAAACCGCCAAGTACGCAGCAACACTGTCTTCACTCGCATTCATATCTTTGCGAAGTTGCTCAAGCTCTTTAAGATGCTTGTTTAGCGGTTGTACGCTACCTCTTTTTTTATACAATGCCTCGCGCTTTGCAGAAAGATGCTTCATCACATCAGTGTAGGAAGCCCCGCCACCATGCACAGTACCGTACAGGGCATTACGAACAGCATCACCGGTTAATGCATCTTTATTTTGCAACTCTGTCAGCGAAAAACCATACACATTCTTGTAGAGATCAAACGACACATTACCGAGCAGCGCCTGCAAAGCAGTTTCGTCCATCTGAAAACCATCCGCACCAGAAATTACAACGCGTTTAGGTTTGAAAGAACGCTCCAGACGCAATGCGCCAAACTTTTGTGTATCCAGCCCTAATACACCTGCGTGGTTTCCACCCCGAAGCGGCTCATGATGGGAAATACCTTTCACTCTTCTTGGCAATCCAAACAGCATGTACCGTAAAAATGACAGACACGTGGATTTTCCTGCTTCATTGTTACCAAGAAAAACATTCACGCCGGAAGAAAAGCCAGAAACTTCCTGTTCTGCAAAAACACCAAAACCATTGATATGAAGGTCAGTTATCCGCATTATTCTGCCTCCAGTAAATCAAGGCATACGTATTGTGCTTCTGTCGCCAGTTGCGTCAGCTCTTCATCAGAAAGAATTGTCAGATGCCGCTTACTGGTTGGAGAACTGAATAGTTCACTCACAGCTTCACGAAGCTCTCCAGCACCGTCTTCACTTGTCAGCTGCTCTGCAACCGTCAGAGCCTCACCAAGCAGGTCTGGACGGCTTCGCATAGCTTCAATATCTACATCCGGTTTACAGGCAAGTTCTATATCTTTAAGCCAAACAAACGGATTATTCTCCATTTGTCCCTCACGAATACGATCCGCAAATTCCTTCACCGCACCGTTCTTCCTCAACTCACCGTCGAGTACACTGCGGCCTTCGAGCACAAGGCGTACAATCACTCCCTTACAGTTCTCTGGGAGTTGCTGCACAAGGTCTTCAAGACGGGATTCAACCACTTCTTCCAACATATCGAGTTTTTCTACGGCAGAAATATCTACTTTCTCAATCTTCCACTGAATTACGCCAAGCGTGTAGTGTTCTGTTGAAATCTGACCATCTGCAACAGTGACCATTAAACAACCACGTTCACCCTGTTCGTTAATATGCAAGCCTTGAATATTGCCTGAATACGCAACAAACGGCTCACGGCTCACAACCTGCTGTTCATGGATATGACCAAGCGCCCAGTATTCAATGCCTGACTTGGCAAAATCAGCCACGCTCGCCGGAGCATATTGCTCAGAAGCTGCAACCGAATCCACAGTGCAATGTAACACCGCCACCTGAACCACCTCGTCCTCAGTACGGCTATACAGTCTGGCAAGCTTTCTACGCTCATTATGTTTGCCATGGCTTACGCCATGTACGACAGTAACAAGCTCCCCTTCCGCATCTTCTATTCGCACCTGTTCAACACCATCAGTCCCAAACACATGCACGTTTTCAGGAAAACTAAATGATCTTTCAGTCTCCTGTAGTGGGTCATGGTTTCCGTGAACAATAAAGACTCGCACCCCCACGTCGCGCATCCTCTTACACGCATCTAACAATGCAAAGCGTGCCTTCAAGCTCTGGTCTTCCTGATTGTAGATATCGCCAACAAGAACGACGAACAATGGACGTTCGCTACACGCAAGTTGCGTCAAACGTTCCAACGCCTCAAAAGTAGAGGATTGCAGTACACCCGCAAGCCTTGGTGATACATTAGCAACACCTTTAAAGGCTGCGTCCAGATGCAAATCTGCTGCGTGGATGAAAGAAAATGTCGGTTTCATAGGTGGTCAGACTCCGGTGGGTCTTCGACAAGCCTCCGGCGGTCTAAGAACCTTTCTCAATAGAAAGGTTCTTAAGAATCTCCAAAGACTTTTACTCGCGAGTTCAGTAGGTTTTTTATTTTTCTCTCACAGCTTTTACGCCACCACCTCGGGAGTACGTAAATAGTGAGGACAGCGAAAAATTTATTTCAATAAAAAAATACAATCTAACAATTAGATATTACTAACAAGTTCAGCTCCAACATCAAAAGGGGGGGTCCATCTAGGCATACAGATGAAGGATTCATCAGGTAAAACAATCCGCCATGCATGGAGCAGCATTCCTTGTGTATTCGGCAAGCCGTTATATTTAGTATCACCGATAATAGGATGGTTTCTGCTAGAAAGTTGCACTCGAATCTGATGCGTACGACCTGTCTGTAATGAAATGTGCAGCAAAGATTTTCTATTTGTTACGAGCAGCGGGGTGACAGTGCAAAGAGACTCTTTCCCTCCACCAGTCTCCATACGCTCTTTTCCGTCTTCTTGAGTCTGTTTACTCAATTGATCATGGAGCTCGACTGTGTCGGGATATTTCCAGCGGCCTTCAACCCAGGCAAGATAATGTTTACCCAGCGCATGCTCATTACGAAAAAGTTCATGAAGTTCTTGCAAACGAGTATAGCTGGTCGCAACCAACAGTAGGCCAGATGTATTTTTATCCAACCGATGAGCAGGAGTAGGGCAAAATGGTGCATCAGCATATTTTGCCTTCAAACGAGTGGTCACAGCGTCCGCATGCCCTGTCCCCGGTTGAACCGGCAACCCCGCAGGCTTATACAACACAAGCAAGCCATCAGCTTCACCAACAATAATAAGCTCAACGTGCTCTTTCGCTGAATCCAGTTTTTCTTTTTTCTGCTCAGAAGCTCTCAACTCATCGATAGTATATGGTGGGATACGCACCATATCATCCTGCTTTAAACGCACAAAAGGCTTCACGCGTCCTTTATTCACGCGCACCTGTCCTGTCCTGATCCAACGCATAATTGCGCTCTTAGGAACATCTTTATCCACACGGCGCTGTAAAAACTGTAATAACTTCTGACCAGCTTCTTCTGGGGTTACCCTAACAAACTCAACCTTACTTCCCATGAAAATCCTTTCTCAGCCTTGAACGAATCCCCTCTGAAATTTTTTTACTTAGATCTCTTCTACAGGGGGCAACCATTCACATTCGTTTGCGGCATTCTACTATTCAAATTTTTAATATCCCGCATTTGTACTGCATCATATTTCAATTGGCTACCGCAGATACGTTATCTACAACATGTTCCTAACTCATATCAGTGGAAAATGTTCGTAACTTTTTTATCCCATTTTTTTTTCAAAGAAATCAAACAACATCTTACGAACATTTATGTTTGTACATAACTTGTTCCTAACACCTTCAAAAAAGTCCTTTCACGATATCTTTCCAGAAAAAATTCCTAGCTAGAGGTACCTGCCTGCCGAAAACAAAAAAGTTCAAAACAACTACAAACAATCATCGTAAGAATTATTTTTATGATTTTTTTTAGCCGAACCTTCGATTTCGCACAGAACGCCCTTAGAATGCCTTAAAAAGGGGGAAGATAGCTTTAGACTCATTTTGTCGAAAAAAACAGGCGCAGAACGGCGATTGCTTGGCTTACCCTTTGTTTTTTGATATATAACTAAGGTTGCGTCGCCTGATTTCAGGCACGAGAAATTAGGTAACAACTTTTGCTAATAACCAACCGAAAGTAGTAGATTTATTTTGCTGAAAAACGGGCTGAGATCTTTTCTCGAACAGCGGTATCCTGAAAAGGAGCTTCGCAACTGGTTCGACCCCCTCACGATACGCTATGGTGATGTTGAAAAAAGCGTATCTGTTGCTTTTCCTCACGCTTTTTTCGGCTCATGGTTCACTACACATGGAAAAGCTGCTCTGGAACAGGCAGTGCGGGAATACATCAGTCCGGAAGTGGTTGTCTTATACGACACACCAATTACGGAACCTGCCCCCGCTGTAACTGAAAAAACACATGCTGCACGACCTGCTGATACGCAGGAAAAACCAACACCTATCGTCAGCCGCGCGGTGAGCAATAATCAGTTTACGTTCGATACATTTTTACACAACGCTAAAAATGTATTCCCTGTTGCAAGCGCAAAAGAAGTGGCCAAGGCGGAGATTTCCCCGAAGTATAATCCGCTCGTTATTGCCGGCCCTTCTGGAAGCGGAAAAACCCATCTATTGCGAGCTATTGCACACTCAATCATTGAACAGCGCGGAGAGGAGTCAGTGTTCTTAGGGAACATTGAAGATCTTGCGGCGCTATATCAGGACGGCAGCCCCGGCGCCCGATTTGAGATGCGCAAAAAAATTGTTCAGAAGAATTTCTTTTTATTGGATGACTTACAGCGACTGGAAGATTTTCCAATTCTACAGGAAGAGCTTATCGCGCTCTTTGATGCATTCCATGACAACAATAAGCAGATGGTATTCTGTTGTACGGATGGATTGACTGCGCATGACTTTCTGCTGCCCACCTTACGCTCCCGTCTGGAGTGGGGACTGCTGGCTCAATTAAAGCCTCAGGATATGGACATCAGGATCAAGTATGCCACAAGCCACCTGAAAGATAATCAGATAAAGCTGACCAATGACCAGATTATCCTGCTATGTCAGCGTTTTGATGACTTCAGATTGTTACAGGGTGTACTGCTCAAGCTTGCAGCATTTAAGGACCTGATGAACACAGAAGTCTCTGAATATGAATTTAATCAGATTATCGAACACACGGACAACACAAAGTCTAATCCGCTTACCTCTGACATTATTATCAGGGTGGTAGCTGAACACTACATGCTGCAGGCAAAAGATTTATTAAGTGAAAAACGACACCAGAAGATCGTACTCGCCAGACAGGTTGCCATGTATCTGACCCGTACACTTCTTGGTTCATCGTATCCGGCTCTTGGTAGAATGTTTGGCGGAAAAGACCATTCTACCGTTATCTATGCGGTTAATAAAATTAAGAAATTTATAGTTAAGAACAAAGATACGAAACTTTTAATAAACGAGCTGAAGGAAAAGTGTCTAACTGCGACAAAGTAAAAAACACGCCTTTAGTTACGCGCACCCGGTTACTAACGGGTTATTTTTAGTGACACAATATAAGTATGAAAAATCAAACAGTTACCAAAGTTAATAACATAGTAACAGCCCCTACAATAACTACAAGGAGATCATATGTATTTAAAAGTATTTAAAGAAGACGTCATTGACGGTCTCCTGAAAGCTGCGAATATCATTCCTGCAAAGACAGGAGCAGCCTACTTACGTTCCATCTGGCTTAAAGCTGAAGGCAACACGCTACAGATTCTTTCTACTGACTCTAATATTGAATTCAGCGGTAACTACACAGCAGAAGTAACCGAAGAAGGGTTGGCTGGTGTTCAAGGCAGAGCATTTGTTGATCTGGTAAAAAAAATGCCTGCAGGCGAAATCACACTCCGTCTTGAAGAAGACGGTAAGAACCTTCTTATCGAACAGGGCAGAAAACGCTACAAACTTCCTGTTAATGAAGTAACTTGGTTCCAGAACTTCTCTGATTTCCCTGAAGCAAACTCTGTTTACTGGTCTGGTGACTTCCTTCAGGAAGTTATCGATAAAATTTCTTTTTGTATTTCTGATGAAGACACTATGGAAGCGATTGCTTGTCTTTCCATCAAACCAATGGAAGATCAGTACATCGAGGCATGTGGTCTTAACGGACATCAGTTCTCCATGCAGCGTTTCCTTAATGATGAATTGCATGCACTGCTTCCTGAAGACGGCATTCTTCTTCAAAAGAAATATCTCAACGAACTTAAGAAGTGGCTCGGTGGTGATGAAATCGAGCTGAACATTGATAATAAACGTCTCTTCTTCCGTACAGGTGATAAACGTGAGGTCTTCACTATCCCTCTGTCTTACTATCAGTACCCAGACTACAATTCATTCTTGTCCCGTCTTAATTCTGAAGATGTGACCAAGCTTACCGTTGATCGTAAGCTTATGATTGATGCGCTTGATCGTCTCCTCATTTTCAACACAGACAACAATCGTTGCACTTACTTCACCTTTAACGGCAGTGAAGTAGAGCTTGCATCTCAGGGACAGGAAGTAGGTATCGCAAAAGAATATGTTGATGCAGAGTTCTCTGGCGATATCGAAAAAATTGCGTTCCCGACTCGTAATCTGATCGAAATTCTCAATCACTACCAGTCTGAAAAGTTGTCTTTTATCCTTACCGGAACAGAAGGTCCTTGTGGTTTACGCGGCAATGATGATCCTGAATATACAGTGATTATTATGCCAATGAAGATTGTAGAAGAGACTTACTACAGCGAGGAAGAAGTTTAATGACCAGTAAGAGTCAGTATACTGCGGATAGTATTCAGATCCTTGAAGGCCTTTCCGCAGTTCGTAAACGTCCGGCCATGTATATCGGCAGCACGGACGTTCGCGGTTTGCACCATCTCGTTTATGAAGTTGTGGACAACTCTATCGACGAGGCCATGGCAGGATTTTGTGACAAGATTTCAGTAAAGATCCATCTTGATAACAGTGTAACTGTTCAGGATAACGGCCGTGGTATTCCGGTAGATATTCACCCGAAAGAAAAACGTCCTGCTGTAGAAGTTGTTATGACTGTTCTGCACGCAGGCGGTAAGTTCGATAGCGATACCTATAAGGTGTCCGGTGGTCTGCACGGTGTTGGTGTTTCCTGTGTAAATGCATTGTCTGAATATCTCGAAGTTACCATCGACAGAGAAGGTACCCGCTATAAGCAGCGCTATGAGCGTGGTGTTCCGGTAACCAAAGTTGAAGAAGTAGGTGGTTCTAGACGTCGCGGTACTACTGTTCGCTTCCGTCCTGATGAAGAGATTTTTGAGACGAACCAGTTTGTGTTCGAAACTTTGAAAAAGCGTTTCGAAGAACTTGCATATTTGAACTCTGGTCTCGAAATCGAATTTATTGATGAACGCTCCGGTGATTCCATCACCTTTAAAGCTGAAGGTGGCATTAAGCAGTTTGTTAAAGATATGAACACCGGTGAAGGCGGTATGCACGCTATTATTTATGGTGGCGGTACCGGTGCCGGTCAGCATGAAAATATCTTTGTAGAATATGCGTTACAGTACAACGCAAGCTACAAAGAGAACTTGCTGACCTTCTGTAACAATATTCGTACAAAAGAGGGTGGTACTCACCTTCAGGGCTTTAAAACAGCACTTACACGTGCAATCAATGCATACATTCAGGCAGCTGATCTGCCACGTAAGTACAAAGTAAAGCTTTCCGGTGACGATGTCCGTGAAGGTCTTACTGGTGTTATCAGTGCAAAAATTCCTCAGCCTCAGTTCGAAGGTCAAACTAAGACCAAACTTGGTAACAGTGAAGTTGCCGGTATTGTGTCCGGTTTGGTGTATGAACAGCTGATGACCTATTTTGAAGAAAACCCGAAAGACGCACGCACAATTATTGAAAAAGCTGTTGATGCTGCTCGTGCACGTGATGCTGCGCGTAAAGCTAAAGACCTTGTTCGTCGTAAGGGGGCTCTTGGGGACAATTCTCTGCCGGGTAAGCTTGCTGACTGCCAATCCAAAAATCCGGAAGAGTCCGAACTCTACATCGTGGAAGGTGACTCTGCGGGTGGTTCTGCTAAACAGGGGCGTAACCCTAATACGCAGGCAATCCTGCCTCTTCGCGGTAAGATCTTGAACGTTGAAAAAACACGTTTCGATAAGATGCTCGCGAATAAAGAAATTAAAGCTATGATTACGGCAATGGGTGCCGGTATCGGTGAAGAAGACACTGATTACGATAAGCTCCGCTATCATAAGATTGTTATTATGACAGACGCGGACGTGGACGGAGCGCACATTCGTACGTTGCTGCTCACATTCTTCTTCCGTCAGTATCCGGAACTTATCAGTCGTGGTCACCTCTATATTGCGCAGCCACCACTGTATCGTGCTCATTCCTCACGTTTTGAGCGATTCATTAAAGATGATGACGAGCTTACAACATTCCTGCTTGAACGAGTTGCCAAGGAACTCATTATCGTGGGTGAGAACGGCGTTGAGTTCGCTGGTGATGATTTGAAAGGACTGTTGACCACTGTACGTTCCATTAAAGGAAAAATACGTGAAGTGGAAAATGTAGGCATGAATGAAGAGCTTTTCCGTACCCTTCTCGACCATGATAAGCGTCTCTTCCCTCAAAACTTTGAGGAAGAGAAGTTGAACGGTCTCGGTGCACTGCTGGAAGAGCGTGGGTATTCTGTTGAGATTGAAAGGGAAGAAGACGAAATTGATTCCCGTACCTTCATCGTATTCGAAGACTTAAACGGACACCGTACGCGTGTAGGCTCAGAGTTCTTTAACTCTAAGATGTATAAAATTCCGTACATTGCTTTTGATGATCTGCGTAATATGTGTGGCGGTTTAAGCTTCAACCTGCGTCGTAAAGATGCTGAGACGAAAGTTGAAGATGTTCTTGAGCTGGTTGATACCGTTATGCAGGAGGCTCGCAAGGGATTGAATGTACAGCGCTACAAAGGTCTTGGTGAAATGAACCCTGACCAGCTTTGGGAAACCACAATGAACCCGGAAAACCGTATTTTCTTGCAGGTGACCATTGATGATGCAGAGGAAGCAAGCGAGACCTTTGAAAAGCTTATGGGTGACAAAGTAGAGCCACGTCGTGAGTTTATTGAACGAAATGCGCTTAACGTGCAGGAACTGGATATTTAGGAGAGCTACGTGTCACTAGAACCGCAAATTACTATCGAAGAGGAGCTCAAGAAAGCATATCTTGAGTATTCCCTCAGTGTTATTGTCGGCCGTGCTATCCCGGATGCCCGAGACGGTCTTAAGCCGGTACACAGACGTATCATGTACGCACAGCATGAGCTTGGTAACTCATTCAATCGTGCACATAAGAAATCTGCACGTATCGTCGGTGACGTAATCGGTAAGTACCACCCGCATGGTGACTCTGCGGTATACGATGCTTTGGTACGTATGGCGCAGCCGTTCGCAATGCGTGACCCACTCGTTGATGGTCAGGGTAACTTTGGTTCCATCGATGGCGATGCTGCAGCGGCAATGCGTTACACCGAATCACGTATGTCCCGTCTTGCAGGTGAGTTTTTGAGCGATATCGAAAAGGAAACTGTTGAGTTCCGTCCGAACTACGATAACACCCTTCTCGAACCAAGCGTGCTTCCAACCAAGGTGCCAAACTTATTACTTAACGGTACTTCAGGTATTGCGGTTGGTATGGCTACCAATATTCCACCGCATAACCTTGGTGAATTGATTGGTGCATTACTTATTCTGCTTGAAAACCGCGATGCTAAGGTGTCCCAGCTTATGGAACACGTTAAGGGACCTGATTTCCCGACTGGCGGTTTCTGCTACGCGGGTAAAGGTCTTGTAGATGCATACAATACCGGTCGCGGTACAGTAAAAGTTCGCGGTAAAGTTGAAATTGAGGAGCGTAAAAAAGGACTCCAGTCTCTTGTTATTAGAGAGATTCCATACGCACTCAACAAATCTTCTCTTGTAGAAAAAATAGCATCTCTGGTTAACGACCGTAAAATCGAAGGTATTACCGACCTCCGTGATGAATCTGACCGTAAAGGTATTCGCGTTGTTATTGATCTTAAACGCGGCACCATTCCGGAGATTGTTATTAACTCCCTGTATAAGTTTACTCCGCTGGAAACTTCCTTCGGTATCAACATGCTGGCAGTTGTTAACAACAAGCCACAACTTCTTAACTTACGCACCGCGTTGCTTCATTTCCTTGATCATCGCCGTGAAGTTATTATCCGTCGTACACGTTACGATTTGCGTAAAGCAGAAGCACGTGCACACATTCTTGAAGGTCTGCGTATTGCTCTGGATAATATCGATGAAGTTGTTAAAATCATTCGAGCATCCAAAACAGCAGCAGATGCAAAGCTGGCTCTTAAAGATCGATTCGAGCTTTCAGATGTTCAGGCACAGGCAATCCTCGACATGCGCCTCCAGCGTCTGACTAACCTTGAGCACGAAAAACTTCTTGAAGAATATAACGAGCTCATCAAACTTATCGAATACCTCACATCAATTCTCGAAAATCGTGAAGTACTGCGTGGTGTTATTCGTGAAGAGCTTGAATACATCAATGAACGCTACGCAACGCCTCGTCGTACCTCTATCGAGTTTGATGAGCTTGATGGTATTGAGATCGAAGACCTCATTCCTGATGACGACGTAGTCATTACTCTTTCCCGCCGTGGTTACATTAAGCGTACAACCCTTGATGCGTACCGTGCTCAGCGACGTGGCGGTAAAGGGGTTGCTGGTCTACATACCGGTGACGGAGACTTTGTTCAGGACTTCCTGACAACCTCCAACCATCAGCACCTGCTTCTCTTTAGTAATAAGGGACGTATGTTCCAGATGAAGGTTCATCAGGTTGCAGAAGGTTCCCGTACTGCGAAAGGCGTACATATTGCGAACCTGTTGCCGCTTGAAAATAACGAGTGGATCACAACAGCCTTATGTGTTCGTGATTTTGACGAAGATCGCTACTTCCTCTTTGCGACCAAGAACGGCATGGTTAAGCGCTCCAGCGCTGAATTGTACAAGAAGAGTCGTCGTACTGGCATTATTGCAGTAGGTCTTAAAGAGAATGACGAACTCATTATGGTCCGTGAGGTTGACGATAATTGTCAGATTGTTCTGACAACCGCTTCCGGTATCGCTATCCGCTTCTCCTGCACGGATGTACGTGCTATGGGACGTTCAGCAACCGGTGTAAAAGGTATTGCGCTTAAAGGTGACGATGAAGTTGTAGCATGTGTAACCCTGCGTAGTGATACTGAATGCGAAATTATGACTGTTGCTGAAAACGGCTACGGTAAACGTACCAGAGTAGAGCTCTATCGTATTCAGTCTCGTGGTGGTAAGGGTATCATCAACTTTAAGGTAACACCGAAAACCGGTAAGGTTCTCGGCGCAATTCCAGTACTGCTTGAAGATGAACTTATTCTTTTGACTTCCGATAACAAAGTTATCCGCATGGAAGTTAAGGAAATTCGTTCTGTAGGTCGCGCAACACAGGGTGTACGTCTTGTTAATATGGATAAAGGCGGACACGTTGTTGGCTTTGACCGTGTTGTTGAACAGCAGCAGGACGATCAGGAATAACAAATGGACCGAAGCGTTCTCTTGCTTCTCGTAATAGTAAGTATCCTCGTCTCCGGCTGCATGCAGTCGGAGATCGAGGATGAACTTTCTAGAGCTCGAAAAGCATTCATCAATAAAGAATACACAGAAGCAGAACGTTTTTATCAACGTTACCTGCGTGATAACGATAGCGGGATAGAGCGTTGGAACGTCTGGAACCGGCTTGTTGAGGTTGCCGGAACTGTTCGGGGAAACAAAAACCGAGCCATTGAATTGCTGGATGCAATGCTTTTGGAGTACTCTGGAGAGCCGGATAGATATAGGCAGGTCTTAGTAAAAAAAGGAAACATGCTTATTGAAGGTGGGCTCTGGTCGGAAGCAATCACAGTATGGTCGCAGTTATTAAGTGCTCCTGCGGTGAAAATTGAAGAAGAAGCAACAGCATATGCCAATCTTGGAAAAGCTTACCTTATGCGTGGTGAGTACGGGCTTGCAGTGGACGCCTTTAAAGATTGCCGAGAGTTGGAGTACAATAACTCCGGACATAAGCAGTTGTGTATTTATGAGCTTGCGCAAGCTTACGCTTTTTTAGGTAATCATGTTGAAGCAGAGAAGAATCTGAATAATCTGTTGCAATATGAGGCTGTCGAAGTCACACTCATGGCGCGAGCAAAATTGTTGCTGGCTGATATTTATGAGCAGCAGGAACAGCCACAAAAGGCCATAGCGTTATTACAAGATATTCGTGAAACTTATCCGAACCCGCGTGTCGTTGAGTTCAGGTTGAAGAGTTTACAGAAATAATTTTAATGAACGTAATATACTTTGGTGAAGTCCTTTTTTGAAGGTACGGGTAAGAAATTCTTATACGTTTTTTCAGGAAGAGGAATGCAGAGGGGGAACCCCGTTTTTTTCAAAAACGGGGTTCCCCCTCTGCCCGCCAGAGGCTGTAAAAAACTTTCAGAAAACTATGCACCTTCCCAGTGAGCAAAACCATGCTTATATAAATAAGAGGTGCGGTGATAAATTGTCTTTTTAAGAGACAGAGCATACAACCGTTCCGGTCGATGAGTTACCGGAGGGAGAGATATAGATGATTTGTGAAGTATTACATTACCCTGATACCCGTCTTGTTGAGAAGAGTAAGCCGATCGAAAAAGTTACTGAAGAGATCAAAGAGCTTGCTGAAGCAATGGTTGAGACCATGTACAAGGAAGAGGGGATCGGTCTTGCTGCACCGCAGGTTGGAGCACTGCATCGCCTTGTTGTCGTGGATGTTTCTGGCCCTGAAGTTCGTAATGAGCTGATGACACTCGTTAACCCTGAGATTATTACAGCTGATGGTTCTTGCGATTCTGAAGAGGGTTGTCTGTCTGTTCCTGGGTACCGCGCTAAAGTGAAGCGCTCCGAGACTGTGACTGTTAAAGCACAGGACTTGGAGGGAAATGATGTGACAATTGAAGCTGACGGCCTTCTTGCTATTTGCTTGCAGCATGAAATTGATCACCTTGATGGTGTTCTTTTTATCGATAAAATCAGCCGTCTTAAACGTTCAATGTACGACAAGAAGGTGAAGAAATGGATGAAAAGGTAGGTAAACTTCGCGTCGTATATATGGGAACCCCTGATTTTGCGGCAACAATTTTAGATCGTGTATCTCAGTGGGAAGAAGCAGACGTCGTTGGTGTATACACTCAACCGGATCGTCCTTGCGGACGTGGGCAGGTGTGTAAGCCGTCTGCCGTAAAGAAGCTCGCTCTTGAAAATGGCTACGATATTTTTCAGCCGCTGAATTTTAAAGAAGATGTGGATGTTGAGCAGCTGGCAGCGCTCAAGCCGGATGTTTTACTTGTAGCAGCATACGGTCTTATTCTTCCGCAGCGTGTGCTTGATATTGCAACGTATGGTGCTATTAACGTACATGCTTCTCTGTTACCAAAATATCGTGGCGCAGCACCTATTCAGCGTGCTATTATGAACGGTGATCCAGTTACCGGTATTACCATTATGCAGATGGAAAAAGGCTTGGATTCTGGTCCGATCCTGTTACAGCGTGCACTTGCTATCGGTATTGATGATACAGCAGGTACTTTGCATGATGAACTTGCTGTACTTGGCGGCGAGTTGCTGGTTGAAGCATTACAGAAGCTTATTGTTGGTGACCTGCACCCTAAGGTTCAGGATCATAACCGTTCAACACATGCAGCAAAGTTAACCAAAGCCGAAGGGTTGTTGGATTGGAACAAGACTGCGTTAGAATTGCATGCTCATTTACGTGGTATTTCTCCTTGGCCGGGCGGGTATTTCATTCTCGAACGTGCTGAAAAGAAACCTGTCCGCGTTGCAATTGAGCCGGGTACCATCGGTCTAGACCTTGAAGAAGGTGTTAAGCCGGGAACCGTACTTGGTTTACAGGATGATGCCATTGCTATTGCTACTGCAGACCGTGTGTATCTAGTGCACAAGCTGCGTCCGGCAAACAAAAAGGTAATGGATGCCAAGGCATTTGCCTGTGGGTATCTTGCACAGTGTGATGATGCAACTTGTTCCGGTGAAGGGCTTTGCTAGCATAAAGAGAAAATGCTGTTTCATAAAAAAGACTTAGATAATCCAGAACGGTATTACGGGGCCCGTAAACGGCTATTTATTGGCTTGATTACGGGCACTTCTATTTTACTCTGTTCTCTTCTGTTCGCAGGCTGGATTATTCCGCTCATCGGCTTTTCTAATATTCATCCGTCGTTGCCGTATATTTTCGGGCTTCTTTTCGGCTCTACTGTTTTGTTTATTTGTTGGTCAACCCTCGGGCTTGTTTTACAGATTCTTAAGGGTAGGGCGGTACTCGGAACTGCTAAGATGCGCGGGATGACTATTCGGCTGTTCTTGCCGCTTATGATCATGCTTGCCCGTTTTCTTGGGATTGATAAGCGTCGCGTCCGTCAGTCATTTATTCGGGTGAATAATGAATTGGTTCGATCTGAAAACGGTGCGTTTGAAGCAAAAGATATTTTAATTCTTACGCCGCATTGCCTGCAGGCGAGCAATTGCTCACTGCGTCTTTCTTACAATGTAGATAACTGCGAGCGATGTGGACGTTGTCCTGTAGCTATGCTGCTTAAGTTACGTGATCATTACGGCGTTAAATTTGCCATTGCAACGGGTGGCACCATTGCTCGACGTATCGTGGTGAAAGAGCGTCCTAAATTTATTATTGCTGTCGCGTGTGAGCGCGATTTAACCTCCGGCATTCAGGATACATATCCTCTTCCTGTGTATGGTGTATTGAACGAACGTCCGTGTGGGCCATGTCTTGATACGACTGTGCCGGAGCTTTCAATGGAGCGTGCATTGCGCATGTTCATTAAAAATCCAGCACCTCCGTTGCAGTTCGAAGCCGCCTTCGGTGAAGCTGACACAAAGTGCTAACGCACACTGAAAGAAATTTTTTAAGGAATATATATGGCTAGACGTAAGGATTCAGCATTACCGCCAGCTCGTTCGGTTGCGCTTGAAGTTATTTCACAGGTTTTAGATAAAGGCCGCGATGTTCAGGCAGCGCTGGATTACCAGCTTAATAATCAGAAGATTACTTCACAGGACTCTGCACTCTGCACAGAGCTGGTATACGGTTTTTTGCGTTACAAAGGCCGTATAGAGGCTCTTTTAGGTTTGTTCCTGAAGGATAGCTCGAAATTACCTAAAAAGGCTGCAAGCGTAATGGGGCTTGCAGCATACGAAATGCTCTATCTTGACCGTATTCCAGTCTACGCGTCTGTAGACTGGTGTGTAGGGTACGTGAAAAAGCGTTTCTCATTAGGTCTTGGAAAGCTTACCAATGCTGTACTGCGTAACCTAGACCGTATGGGCGAAAAAGCGCACGACATGGAGTCCATACGCAAGGAGCGGATGTCTGACACCGCACTTCTTGCTGCATGGCATTCCATGCCTGAGTGGATTGTTAACGCATGGATGGAGGCATACGGCGAAGAGCGTACACAGGTGCTTCTTGCGAATGCGCAGAAACATGCACCGCTCGGTATTCGTGTTAACCAGACATTTGAAGCCGCTATGGATCTTGTTAACGAGCTCACAGAGGATGGTAAAAGCGTTGAAACCATCGGCTACGGCGTCATGTACCCTGCAGGTTCTCAGCCAGCAGAGCTTAAAACCATGATCAACGACGGTCTTATTTCTCGTCAATCTATGGCATCACAGGAAGTTTTACGTGAAGCTCACCCGGAAACATGGGAAGGACCAGTATGGGATTGTTGTTGTGGACGAGGCGGTAAAACCTACGCTCTGCTTGAGCAGGATGTAGACGTAACTTTTGCTTCCGATACTTCACGTAAACGTCTTTTAGGTATGCGTGAAGAAGCAGAGCGTCTTGCTATGTACCCGCCGGAATCTCTTTTGATGTCCGCAGCAGAACCGCCAAAGAAAGGTTCTCCGCTTCAGGAAGATCCGCCAGCAACCATTCTTGCAGATGTGCCGTGCTCAGGCTTTGGTACTCTCTCTCGTCGTCCGGATGTACGTTACCATCGTACAACTGAAGGTGTTTCTGATCTCGTAGAAGTGCAAAAAGCTATTATGGAGAACACGTTCTCTGTACTCAAAGGCGGCGGTCTTCTTGTGTACATGACATGTACCATCAACCCTGATGAAAACGAAAAGCAGGTTCAGGCGTTCCTTGAACGGCATCCGGAAGCCAAGCTTGAAAAAGAATGGCATACACCAGATGATAGTCCGTATGGCGAGTATTTTTACGTCGCGTTGCTGAGAAAGCCTTAACTTGTTAAGCGGGACATTACATTGTTGTCGAGATTAACCCGTTGGGTATGTCTCCAGCATATATTTCATTAAATTAAAAAAAGCCCCTACATCGGTCGATGTAGGGGCTTTGCTATTTCAAGCTATGAGTAAGCAGTGCTTACTTCATCTGCTCAGCTACGTGATCCGCGCCAGCCTGAAGGGCTTCAGCGTTTTTAGGGATCAGGTGACCGTAGCGGGAGCTGATAACAGATTTAAGAGACTCTTTAACCTGTTCTAATGGTACACAACCGGTTGCCTGCACGTATGCGCCAAGAGCAACCATGTTTGCCATACGGGTATTGCCGAGGCCGTCAGCAATTTCGTTAGCAGGTACTGTGTAGGTTGTTACACGGTCTTCAGCCTGTGATGCATCAACGAGGGAGGAGTTCAGAATCTGAACGCCACCGTCGATGAGTTTTGGCTGGAATTTGTCCAGAGAAGGCTGGTTCATGATGATCAGAGACTTAGGGCTCTGGATGATCGGGGAACCGATGTCTTCAGAGGAAATTACAACGGTGCAGTTTGCTGTACCGCCTCGCATTTCCGGACCGTAAACAGGGATGTAGGTAACTTCAGAGCCTGCTTCCATACCTGCGTATGCGAGCAGGTTACCGATGAGCATAACACCCTGACCACCAAAACCGGCGATGATAACGTCTTGATACATGCTATTCCTCTCCGTCCTTGGTCACATCTTTGAATACTCCCAGTGGGAAGTAAGGGATCATTTCTTCAGAGATGCGTTTGTTTGCAGCAATTGGATCCATTTTCCAGTTAGTAGGACATGCGGAGAGCATTTCTACAAAACCAAAGCCGGTACCGTTAACCTGCATTTCGAACGCCTTACGCAGAGCTTTTTTAGCACGACGGATGTTCTTGACAGAGTCAAGAGATACACGTTCGCAGTATGCGGTGCCACCGAGACCACCGATGATTTCACTCATACGGATAGCCATACCGTGCTCTTCAGAGGTACGACCTTTAGGAGACGTGGTAGTTTTCTGGCCTTCGAGAGTGGTAGGAGCCATTTGGCCGCCGGTCATGCCGTATACAGTGTTGTTAACGAACACAACGGAGATTTTTTCGCCACGGTTAGCAGCGTGAACAATCTCAGCAAGACCAATAGAAGCCAAGTCGCCGTCACCCTGATAGGTGAAAACGAATTTATCTTTATGTGCGCGCTTAAGGCCGGTTGCTACTGCAGGAGCACGACCGTGTGGTGCTTCAACTGCGTCTACGTCAAGGTAGTTGTAGATAAATACGGAACAACCGATGGAACCAACACACAGAGTATCATCCACAAGGCCCATTTCGGTAAGCACTTCACCAACGAGGCGGTGTGCAACGCCGTGATGACAGCCCGGGCAGTAATGCGTAGGGCGGTCGATCATGATTTCAGGTGCGTCGAAAACGAGTTTTTCAGACATTCCCTAGTCCTCCAAGTACTTGATGATAGGTGCGATGAAGTCATCGGAACCAGGGAGGTCGCCTGGCATGTGACCATGGAATTCGGAATCTGCAATACCACGTACGGAAAGGCGTACGTCTTCTACCATCTGGCCGCAGTTCTGTTCAATAGTAAGGAAGCGTTTGCCTTGCTTTGCAAGGTCACGAAGTACTTCAGATGGGAACGGGTACAGAGTAAGAGGACGTACCAGACCAACTTTTTTACCTTCGGAACGCAGACGGCGAACGGTAGATTTTACAATACGGCCAATGGAGCCGAATGCAACTACAACGAGTTCAGCATCGTCGCATTCAAAAACGTCTGCGCGTGCTTCTACCTGCATTGCTTCATACTTTGCCTGAAGGTTGCGGTTCTGACCTGCAAGTGCGCCGTCTTCGAGGAAGAGGGACTTGAGCAGACGCTTTTCACGGCCTTTTGCTCCATCGATGCACCAGTTTTCTGCGCCATGGTTGTTAGTGGTTTCTGGTTCCCAAGGGGTTACAGGCTCTTTCATCTGACCAACGATGGCGTCAGCAAGAACGAGAACAGGGTTACGGTATTTAAATGCAAGGTCGAATGCCTCAATCATCATATCGTAGCCTTCCTGACAGGTGCCCGGAGCGAGAACGAGAGTACGGTAGTCACCGTGTCCGCCGCCTCGGGTAGACTGGAAGTAGTCACCCTGAGAGGAACCGATGTCACCAAGACCTGGGCCACCACGGTTTACGTTAACAATAACACCAGGGAGCTCGGAGCCTGCCATGTAGGAAATTGCTTCCTGCATGAGAGATACGCCAGGGGAGGAGGAGGTGGTCATTGCACGTGCGCCACCGGCAGCAGCGCCGAGGAGCATATTTGCAGCAGCTACTTCAGATTCAGCCTGAACAAACTCACCGTCGTTGACGGCAGCCATTTCAGTTGAAAGAAATTCAGGAATATCGTTCTGAGGAGTAATAGGGTAGCCGAAGTAACAGGTACAACCAGCTGTAAGTGCGCCACGGGCAATAGCTTCGTTACCTTTAATGAAAATACGTTTCTTTTCGGACATGGGCTACTTCTCCTTTTTCTCTTCGCGGTAAACCTTGATAGCAAGGTCTGGGCAAATAAGCGCACAGGAAGTACAGCCTGTACATTTTTCCATGTCTTCTGCTTTTACCTCTGCCACTTTGTACCCTTGCTGGTTAAAGCGGGAGGACTGACAGATAATGTTCTTAGGGCAAACGGTAGAACAGAGCATGCAGCCCTTACACCGTTCTTCGCGGAATTCAACGCGTGCCATGTTTTCACCTCGACTTTATAAGTAAGATCAGTATGTTGCCGTGTGTTACAACGCAACGAACGGCTTATTTTTAAAGAGTGACTTAAACAATTATGTCAAAAGTGGGAGTGTATTACAATACCCATTATAAGCATTGTATAATGTTTAAAGAATGAGCATTGAATCTCCGTAGCTGAATACTCTAAAACCTTGCTCTATAGCTTCAGCGTACCCGTCCAGAATGCGCTGTTTTGAAGCAAACGCACTGATCATCATGAGTAATGAAGACTCTGGAAGATGGAAGTTTGTAATCATGTGGTCAACAACATTGAACTTGTATCCTGGGTAGATAAAAATGTCTGTCCACCCTTTAAATGGAGCAATGTGTCCCACTTCTTTAAAAGCACCCTCTAATACACGGGAAGATGTTGTTCCAACTGCGATTACAGGACGACCTTCAGCTTTTGCTTTGGCAATTTTTTTTGCGGTTTCTTCTGAGAGTTCAATAAACTCTTTGTGCATTGAATGTTCACGAATATCGTCGCACCGCACTGGGGAGAAGGTACCGTACCCGACGTACAGGGTTACTTCAGCCCATTCAATACCGCTCTGAGAAAGCTCTTCGCGCATTTCTTCGGTAAAGTGGAGACCGGCAGTTGGTGCAGCTACAGAGCCAAGCTGACTGTCATTTGCATATACTGTTTGGTAACGGTCCTTGTCTGCTGTTGTGTCCTCTCGTTTGATGTATGGAGGCAGCGGAAGGTGGCCCTGCTTTAGGAAGTGATCTTTTAACTCACCACGCCAGTTGATGGTTGCTTCGCAGCGTCCAAACTCAGCAGTTTTGGTTACTTCAATCCATAAATCGTCACCAAATTCTGCTTTAGTGCCTACTTTTACGCGCTTAGACATGCGCATGAGACCTTCAACAGTGGCGCTTTTCCATTCCCCGTTGTCCACTGGTTTAATCAGTGGTAGTGGGGTGAGCATAAGAAATTCTACTTTACCGCCGGAAGGACGCTGTCCGTATAGGCGGGCTGGCAGTACTTTTGAGTTGTTAACAACAAGCAGCGCGTTTTTTGGCAGAAACTTTCCAAGGTCTGCAAACATTGCAGAATGGTTTTTGCCACTTTTTCTGTCGATGACAAAAAGTCGTGAACTGCCACGTTTATCGGCAGGATTTTGCGCTATTTGATCTTCAGGAAGTTCATACGTATATGCTGAAAGCCTGAAATCTTCAGGAATTGTTTGTAAATTTTGTTTTATACAGTGGCTATCGCGTTCCATTATTAAAACCTATTCTCTGTTATTTAGGGATCGTAGTAAATTGCGGTTTATCTTGCATTGCGCTATTCATATCCCACGTAACATTATATACATGATGTGCACTCCATGTGCCTACACTTGAAATCTCTAAGACTCAATCATAAAGGAGCGGCCAATGCGAGCCCGATTAATTTTCTCTATACTAGCTCTTTGTGTAATGCTATCTGGTTGTACTCTTTCCAATATGTCCGGCACAGCAGAGCCAACAGGGGGTGCTCAGGCACCTGCAGAATCTAAGTTCATGTACTATAACTTTCCTGATGTACGTGTTCCTGTTGAGATGAAAGCAGATGAATCACAGATGTTTGTTCATGGCATGGGGCAAAAGCAGACCGGAGTTCTGGTTTTTTCCGGTAATGTTGATTTTATGTCCCTTACGAATGCTATGATCACCACTATGCAGCAGGATGGATGGGAATTGCGCTTCCAGTTTACTTCTCCACGAACCTTACTGCTCTTCACCAAACCGACTCGCTTTGCTATTTTGAATATTACGGACACAAGCTCATTTAGTACTGATCTTGAGATTTGGGTATCCCCACGTCCAGAGCAGGATTCTATAATTGAAAAACCGCTTCCGTTTCTAGACGTGCCGAAATCATCTTCAATGATTGCTCCAAAACGCAAGACATCTCCAGCGCCGGCAACAGACCTTCCGGCAGAAGAAGGATTGGATAGCTAGTGAAATCACATACAGCATTCACAGGCTTTCTTGGTAAGCGTATGCACCTTGGCATCAGTGGTTCTATTGCTGCATACAAGGGTTTAGACTTACTGAGAATGTTTAAAGATAGCGGTGCAGATGTCGGAGTTACACTTACAGACTCTGCACAGCAGTTTATTACCCCCCTCAGTTTTGAAGCTCTTGGGGCCTCACCTGTTTTTTCAACCATGTACCCTGTTGGTGATGATGTTTTCGGACACCTCATGCCGGGAGAAGCATGCCATGCTTTTGTAATTGCTCCGGCTTCAGCAACAACAATTGCGCGCCTTGCTAATGGATTGGCAGATGAGATGCTTTCTTGTCAGGCGTTAGCGTTTCCTGAAAAATTAGTCATTGCACCGGCTATGAATCCTCGCATGTGGCACAACCCAGCGACACAGGAAAATGTGGAAAAACTGCGCAAACGTGGTCATATTATTGTTGAACCTGGTTGCGGACGTACAGCATGCATGGAAGAAGGACAAGGTCGTTTAGCCCCTGTTGACGATATTTACTTGCATGGTCTTCGTGCTATGTCACCGCAGGATATGGCAGGACAGACCGTTATGGTTACGCTTGGGCCGACCCGCGAAAAGTGGGACGGTGTTCGATTCTGGTCTAACCCGTCTTCCGGAACAATGGGCGCTTCATTTGCTATTGCAGCATGGTTGCGTGGTGCGGAAGTTCATGCAATTTGTGGAGCTGGTACTCCATGGTTGCCGGGTGTTATTACTAGACACGATGTAATCAGTGCCGCAGAAATGTACCAAGCCGCTGATTCCTTATGGAAAGATATGAGTATTGGTGTATTCACAGCAGCTGTAGCTGATTATGCTCCAATCCCTTTTGGGGATTCCAAGTTTAAAAAGGGTGGAGATGATCTGACAGTTTCCTTTACACGAACTGTGGATATTCTTAAAACCCTTGGCAACGCAAAACGTGATGATCAGCGGGTTATCGGATTCGCAGCAGAAACGGACAACATTCATGAGAATGTGAAGAAGAAGCTTGCTGCAAAGAATGCTGATATTATTGTTGGTAACAACGTTGCGAAAGCAGGTTCCGGATTCGGGACTGCCACAAACGAAGTTTGTATTGTTGATCGTAATGGCAGGCAGGAGGATTGGCCTTTGGCTCCTAAGCCTGAAGTTGCATGGAGAGTTTTTGATTGGCTGCTTCAACTGTAGTTCTTAGTGAGCAAATACGTCCTTGGCATAATGCCGGACTTCGCTTCCTTTTTGATGAGGATGGTTCCATTGCACAGGCAATGGCTGATGCACAAGCGGTAGCTTCTGCACAGCCTTCTGCACCTGTGGTTGAGCCTGCCTCTTCTACAGTTGCGCCTGGTCAGTCGCAGGCACAGCAGCAATACCAGCAGTCAGTTCAACAACAGACTTCTCAGCAACCAGTTCAGCAGGTAACTCAGAGACCGCAGGCTTCGCAGCAACGTCCTGTCCCACAGGGGCAAAGACAGGCCGCAGTGCCACCAAGGGTTATGCCGTCACTTGTTATTCACCCAACGAACAAACCTCCAGAAGAATGGCCACAGCAGTGGCAGGCTTACTGGAGCAAGGTTCATGTTCCAAGTCCGGTTGTATGGACGTATTGGTCTCTTGGTGATGATCTTTCCGGTCATGCTGATCCGAAGCGACGTGAGGTGCTGAAAAAGCTTATTGCTAGCCTCAATCTACCGCGTGGTACTAGTTCGTTTTGGCCAGTTGCTGCAAGTGGTGAATCAGCAGGTGATTTAACAGCAGCTCCTGAAATTTTTTTGGCCGGACTTAGACGGTTGCGTCCTCGGTATAGTGTAGTTTTCGGCTCCAAAGCCCTTAAAAGCTTTATGCCGGATTCAAAGCTGCGCCCGTATCTGTTTACTCAGTTTCTTGGGCACAGGCTTATTGCGCTACCGGATGTTGATTATCTCGTAAAATCACCGAATATGCTGGCTCCTGTTATAGCGTATTTGAGAACTGCTATTCGTTTGTCGCGTTAGATTTCGCGTGGCACTCAGAAGCTTATTCCTTTCTTAAAATTGAAAAGACTGCTCTTCGTATGAAGAGCAGTCTTTTTTATATTCATTGTGTTTCACGTGAAGCTTTTCTCTCTTATTAAAAATAACAATTTCTTTTTTGTTCATACTGGTATTATCTCGTAATAGATTCTAGTCTTGGAATAGTTAGTAGGAACTATTCCTTTTTAGATCCTATATAGGGGGTCGAAATGAGTCATTTACGTTCTATTGCCCTTATTAGCCTGTTTGCGGCGTTTTTGGTGTTTTTTCAAGCAAACACCTTGCCTGCTGAAGAAAATTCGCCCGTAGAGACCTCTCAAAATGGCCAAAATTCTACGGTCAAAATTCTGCATTATACAATTGATAGTGGAATTGGACCCGCACAAGTTGAATTGACAGAAAGCGTATTACGGCATGCGGGAAAAATAGGAGCTCAATTTGTAGTGATGCAGTTAGATACACCTGGTGGGCTTGTTTCTTCCATGCGCGAGATATTGAAGAATATGTTGAATTCTCCCATCCCAGTTTTGGTTTGGGTTGGCCCTCGGGGAGCACGAGCTGCCAGTGCTGGTGTTTTTTTAGTTGCAGCGTCTGCATTTGCAGGCATGGCTCCTCAGACAACAATGGGTGCTGCTTCACCGGTCGATCCCGGTGGCAAAGAGATCGACCCGACTATGAGTAAAAAAGTTATTAATGATCTTGTGAGCCTGGTTCGAACGGTCGCCGCAAGACATGATAGAAATATTAATTGGTATGAAGATGCCATACGTAGCAGTACAACCATTACAAGTGAACGGGCTGCAACCGCCAGAGTTGTAGAGGTTGTTGCACCTTCAATTAGAGATTTCCTAGTACAAGCAGGGAACCATGGAATAAAAAAATTAAATAGAACTGTGTTCTTTTCTTCAACACAGCTCGAAATCGTTCAGTACGAACCAACTTTCCGATATAAGGTATTGTCGTGGCTTATTGATCCGCAGGTTGCTTATTTACTTGTGCTCGCAGGTGTTGCTTGTCTCTTTATTGAGTTTACTCATGCTGGTGCTATGATCCCTGGGATTATTGGTGCCTTTTCTTTACTTCTTGGCCTTTATGCCATGTCCATTTTACCAACCAATATTGCCGGACTCTTACTAATTCTTTTCAGCCTTGTATTGTTTGCCTTAGAGGTGACAGTCACCAGCTATGGCTTACTTACTATTGGTGGTGTGTCAGCTCTCTTGATTGGATCCTTAATTTTGTTTCCTGAAGAGGGTGGTCATATGGCGCTTCCAATTTCACTTATCGTAGGCACGACAGGAGCAATTGCTGCCATCATGGGTGGTGCTGCGTATTTGGCAGCAAAAGCGTTACGAAAAAAACCTGCAAGCGGTATGGATGTAATGATCGGTAAACAAGTAGAGATAGTTTCTTGGAAGGGGGGTAGTGGGAAAGTGTTTGCTGATGGAACAATTTGGTCAGCAAAGGTGGATCCAGAAAAATATCCTGACGGAATTGAGCTTGAAAACGGCTCATTAGTAATAGTGAAGGCAATTGATGATCTAACTGTTACCATCGATGTTGACTGATTTTTTCAGCTAAAAACTGTAAAAAGAGAGTAGATAGGGAAGTAGGAACTGCGAGAAGTATAGCATGTGAAGTATTCTCGTGAAGAATAATTCTTAGGTGGTGACATGGAGCAACTCACTAAGCCGTATCTGTCGAAAATTCTGTGGGTACGGAGGTTCTTTTCAAGTTACCAGTGGCAAAAAATAGAGGAGCAGCTATGTATGCGATTTCAGCAATAATGGGTGTGGTTGTCGTATTTCTAGTCTTAGCGATTCGTATCATGAACGAATACGAGCGTGCCGTAGTTTTTCGCCTTGGCCGTGTTTTACACTCCAAGGGACCAGGTCTTATCATTCTCATTCCGGTTATAGACCGTATGATTCGGGTTTCCATGCGTGTTATCACGTTGGATGTTCCTTCTCAGGATGTTATTACGCGCGATAACGTTTCGGTTCAGGTAAGTGCAGTTGTGTATTTTAAGGTCGTAGAACCAACCAAATCAATAATCGAAGTGGAAGATTTTTTGTTCGCAACATCTCAGCTTGCGCAGACGACATTGCGAAGCGTTTGCGGTGGTGCAGAGCTTGACGAATTGTTGGCGCATCGTGAAAAAATGAATATGCGGATTCAGGACTTGCTGGATAAGCAGACCGCCCCTTGGGGTATTAAAGTGAACTCTGTTGAGTTAAAGCACATTGATTTACCTCAGGAGATGAAGCGTGCAATGGCCAAGCAGGCTGAAGCTGAGCGTGAGCGTAGGGCGAAAGTTATTAATGCTGAAGGTGAATATCAGGCAGCAGCAAAGCTTTCAGAGGCCGCAGGGATTATTTCCCGTAATCCTCAGGCATTACAACTGCGCTACTTGCAAACCATGCAGGAAATATCTACCAATGCTGAGGCCACGTTGATTCCAATACCACTAGACATTGTGAGTAAACTCATGCCACAAAAAGATGTTGAACCAACTGACGATAACTAATTCCGGACGCAAGGAGTACTCAACCGGCGGCTCGGATTACATACACATCATTGCACCTTTAGGAGCTTTTGAATGCATATTCTTGTAACTGGAGCTGCCGGTTTTATCGGCTCAGCACTTTCCCAGCGCTTTCTTTCTGCAGGTCATACCGTAGTTGGCCTTGATAACTTGAACGACTACTACAGTGTTCAGTTGAAGAAAGACCGCCTCGCACCGCTTCTCGCTAATCCTGATTTCCGCCATGCGAATATTGATCTTGCTGATCGTGAAGCTATGCGTGAACTGTTTGCTACAGAAAAATTCACTCATGTTGTGAATCTTGCAGGGCAGGCTGGTGTTCGTTACTCGATTGAAAATCCAGACTCCTATGTAGATGGAAACTTAGTTGGTTTCGGCAATATTCTTGAAGGATGCCGACATAATGATGTTAAGCATCTTGTTTATGCTTCTTCCAGTTCAGTGTACGGCTTGAATACTAATATGCCTTTTGACACTCACAAGGCTGTGAACCACCCTGTTAGCTTGTATGCTGCGAGCAAAAAAGCAAACGAACTTATGGCTCATACCTATAGCCATCTCTACGGTTTGCCTACAACAGGTCTTCGTTTCTTTACTGTATACGGTCCATGGGGACGTCCAGACATGGCTTTGTTCTTGTTCACAAAAGCTATCCTTGAAGGTAAGCCGATTAATGTATTCAACCATGGTAAAATGAAACGCGACTTTACGTACATCGATGATATCGTAGAGGGTGTGGTTCGAGTAACTAATAAAATTCCAGAACCAAATCCTGACTGGGACAGTAATAATCCTGATCCAGCTTCCAGTTCCGCCCCATACCGTGTGTACAATATCGGTAACAACAACAGCGTGGAGCTTGGTCGATTTATCGAAGTTCTTGAAGAGAAACTTGGTCAGAAAGCTGTTAAGAATATGATGGACATGCAGCCTGGTGACGTAGAAGCTACCTATGCAAATGTAGATGATCTCATGAATGACGTAGGCTTCAGACCGGATACTCCAATCGAAAAGGGTATTAGTGCTTTTGTTGATTGGTATCGCGAATATTATAAGGTGTAGATTCGGTTTCACGTGAAACAAAAAAAAGCAGCTCTTTTTAGAGCTGCTTTTTTTTGTGGGTGAAAATAACTTAGTTGTTAGATAAAAAAATGATAACGGTGTTCCACATGAAACACAAAAAAGTTCAAATAAATTTTCTAATTAGTTTGCTGTGATGATTAGAGTATAACGAAGGAAATAAAATATTTTTTAGTATTCACCAAACATTGCTTTATGTTGACATAAACACAATATTTTAACTAGCAATGGAAAAGTTACTACGCAAAGTTGTATTTCGAGAGGGTGGGACAGGATTATTTTTGCAACGTTTCACGTGAAACATAGCGCATGATTATCCTACTTCAACTGTACAAGAGAGGTTCATGTGGCACGGATTATTGCTGTTGCTAACCAAAAAGGTGGCGTAGGTAAAACCACATCATCGGTAAATTTGGCAGCATCTTTGGCTGTAATGGAAAAACGGGTTCTGCTCGTTGACTGTGATCCGCAAGCAAACGCGACAAGCGGTATCGGCTTGGATGTGGAGAGCTTGTCCAGCAATTTGTACCGTACTTTCTTTACTCCCGAAAAAGCTCTGCATGCTATCTATCCGACCAGAACTCCCTACCTTTCAGTACTTCCTGCTTCAACAGATCTTGTAGCGGTCGAGTTGGAACTCGTCGATAAAATGGGGCGTGAGTATTACTTGCAAGACGTGCTTAAGAACGTTGCTTCCAGATTTGACTACATTATTATTGATTGTCCGCCGTCACTTGGGCTTATTACATTGAATGCGCTTTGTGCTGCGCACGAGGTTCTCATTCCTCTTCAATGTGAATTTTATGCGTTGGAAGGAATCGTTAAGTTGCTGCAGACCTATGAGCAGGTAAAAAAACGTTTAAACACTAGTTTGTCCTTACTGGGGGTTGTGCTCACCATGTTTGATACACGAAACAAGCTCTCAGCTCAGGTTAAAAACGAAGTGGAACGATGCTTTCCAGAACATGTCTTTAAGACGATCATTCCTCGAAATGTACGTCTTTCAGAAGCTCCAAGTTACGGGAAATCAATTATTCACTATGATATAAAATCAAAAGGCGCAGCAGCATATCTTGCCCTTGCTAAAGAAGTGGCAATGAGAAGTGCTACTGCGCCAGTAAGATAGATTTTAATAGAATAGCTACTTAGGGTAGATACATTCCGGTTCACAAGATTCACCGGAGTGGGATGTAGCTTCGAGGCAGATGTGATCTTTGAAGTGCTTTTTACGAACGGTAGCACCGCATTTTTCACAATGGAAAACAAGAAGGCCACTTAACGATGCATTGGTGAGATAGAATACTCGAGGGGAATCTTCTTCCCAGTTTTCAGATTCTGCACCGCATGCTCTACATGAAACTTTTGCATTGAATGGATATTTAAAATCCCAGTAGTCTTTAAACATCTGCCAGTCTTCAATAGGTTCTTGATGAATCTCAGAAGCAGGTTTGTCCTGAGCCTGATCAAGAATCTCTGATATTTTTTTACCAGCTTTTTTCCAAATTTCCGGGCTAAGCAATACGCCGTGTAAATTGCCATCACGGTCGTAAAGCGGCTTAACGTGGTTTTCATATTCAGACATTTCAGTCTCCAATATTGTGCAGTTTGTTTATGAGTATGAATATCCAAGAGTCATGTTGAAAAGATTTATTGTCAAGGAGAGATATATGGCAGGCGCACAAAGAGGGCTTGGCAGAGGGTTAGACGCACTGTTTAAGAATACTGAAGCAGTTGAAGAGCAGGAACATCCAAATATGTTGCCGCTGCGAGTGCTTCAGGCAAACCCGAATCAGCCACGTAAGCAGTTTGATGATGCTGCGCTGGAAGAACTTGCGGCTTCCATTCGAGAAAAAGGTGTGCTTCAGCCGTTACTTGTCCGCCCACAAGTTGTCGGTGGGGAAAATATTTATGAAATTGTTGCAGGCGAACGTCGATTCAGAGCAAGCCAGCTTGCAGGTATCCGCGAAGTGCCGGTTGTCATCCGTGAACTTGATGATATGGAGACTTTGGCTATCGCGTTGATTGAAAATCTTCAGCGAGAAGATTTAACCCCGCTGGAAGAAGCAAACGCACTGCAAGAATTAAAAGATCAGTTCAATCTTTCACAGGAAGAGCTGGCAAAGCAGGTCGGCAAAAGTCGTTCTGCTGTTGCAAACACGTTGCGTCTTCTCCAGCTTCCAGATATGGCTCAGGACGCGTTGTCAGCAGGAACGATTACAGCAGGGCACGCACGAGCCATTCTTTCCGTTGACGACATTGCCCGAATAGAGTTTCTTGGTATCATTGTCTCACAGATGCTTACTGTACGCGAAGCAGAAGCTATTGCAGCCTCTTGGAAGCAGCATAAAAGCTTTATAGCTCCTGATGAGACGAAAAAAGAAAGCGCAAAAGTTGTAAAAACAGAGGCTCTTAAAGAATTTCAAACCCGCTTGAATACACTTTTTGTTAGCAAGGTAACCGTAAGTGGTACAGAGCAGAAAGGTAAAGTAACGCTCAGTTACAACACAGAAGAAGAGCTTTATGAATTACTTGGCAAGCTGGGAATAGAACAAGCAGGATAACGCTGAACCGTGGCTTAATATGCACATCAGGGTCACGGTATAGTACAAAACACAGCGTAATTATTCTGAGGATAACATTATATATGGTAAATAAAGATACACTTGCATGGCGTGTTGAAAGCTTTGCAGGATCAAAAGTTCTCATCATCGGCGATATCATGATTGATGAGTATTTGATGGGTAACGCAGAGCGAATTTCACCAGAAGCACCGGTTCCGGTTGTCCACGTAAGTAGTGACAGGCATGTGCTTGGTGGTGCAGGAAACGTAGCTAAAAACGTGCGAACTCTAGGTGGCTCCCCAAAAATTATCACTGTTTCTGGTGCGGGGATGGGAGCCGATCTATTGAATGCGTTGCTGGATTCTGAGGGGATCGATCATGACATTCTGCAAATCGGCACCCGTAAGACAACGCGTAAGACCCGCATCTTAGCAAGTAGTCAGCAGATGATTCGCATTGATCGTGAAGATACTGCAACTATTGGTGGCGAAGATCTTGATCAGCTTATGGCGCGTGTTGAAAGCTGTATTGCTGAATATGAAGTTGTTATTGTTTCTGATTACGGCAAAGGTGTTGTGAGCAAAGAGTTTATGGAGCGTCTGAGCATGTTATGCGATGCTCAGGAAAAATGTCCAAAAATATTCGTAGATCCAAAAACTCGTAACTTCAAATTGTACCAGAATGTATTTATTCTTACTCCGAACTCCAAAGAAACAAGTGAAGGTGCGAACCTTCCTGTTGGAAGCCGCGAAGAAATTCTGGAAGCAGGACGAGAGATTTTCCGTCTTCTTGGGTGCGAAAAGCTGCTCACCACACTGGGGCCACAGGGAATGGCGCTGTTTGATGATGAGAATACTGTGTGGCATGTTCCAACTATGGCACAGGAAGTATTTGATGTGACAGGTGCAGGTGACACTGTTATCGCAACAGCAGCACTTGCTGTAGCTTCTGGCTGCACCTTGGTTGATTCTTGTGTACTTGCAAACTACGCAGCAGGTGTTGTTGTAGGACATGTGGGAGCAGCTTCTGTTACTCCTGAACAATTGGTTGAAACAATTCAAAATTTGCCACTTCCACCTGTAGAAAAATGGACTTAACTGATAGTTCCGTGTAGAACAATTCCGGAACATTAGTTTAGGGATATGTTTTGTATCTCATGCCGAAATGCGGCATGATCATCTTAAGTCACAGTAAGTATTAAAAGCCCGAAGAATGTTCTTCGGGCTTTTTTATTGGTACCGCGCATGAACATAAATAAGCTTCCATTAGTCCGCACGTTTTTTCTGTGTCTTTGTGCATTACTCTTTACGGGGTGTGCATCAATGAGCAAACTTAACAATTACAGTGCTAATGAATTGTACAGAGGGTATCTTGCCAAAGACGAAGTTGTACTCGCCCTGGATGGCAAGATAGTTCATGTAGAAGGTACAATTACACGCATCGATCAGAGCAAATTGAATGATGTATTCATCGAACTTAATTCTCGAGTTATCGTTATTCTCCAAGAAGATGAGATTGTTAAAATCTCTAAAATTGGATTGAAAAATGGAGACTCCATAACAATAGTTGGTAATTTTGAAGGCGAAGGCGTTTTGTCGAAATGGCTGACAAACGCTAGCAATAGGGTTTTAGTGATAGAAAACGGACAAATTATCGATAAAGATCGATGGTATGATCTTGAAAACTTCGAAAATCCACTTTTCTTTTAAGTAAATCGTATTTTTTAGTTTTTATATTATTGTTAAATAACAGTAGTTTATTCTCTACTGTTAAGTTTATCTGAAGAAACTTCTAAAAAATTTTAAAAACTTGTTGACGGAGAGGGCGTGTTTGCATAGAACCTCTCTCGCTGCAACGGAGCAGCCCAAACGGGTCGCAACGGAACAGCTTGTTCATTTTCAAACTAACGACGCAAAACAAAAAGACAACTTCTTAAAAAAAAGTTTTAAAAAGAGGTTGACTCTCGAAGCGGGATAAGGCAGAACGCTTTTCGCACTTCGGAAGACAACTGGTCTTTTGTTGTCGCATTGAAACTCTTTGACAATTAAATAGCGAATCGGATTGATTTAGAGATCAGCTAGCGTCATCTGCTACGATGTAGTGGATGTCACAATACAGAATTATTAAACTGGAGAGTTTGATTCTGGCTCAGATTGAACGCTGGCGGCGTGCCTAACACATGCAAGTCGAACGCGAAAGTTTCTTCGGAAA